>JAAUQQ010000342.1 GCA_012032745.1 Synechococcales cyanobacterium RM1_1_8 | reverse complement strand
AGTCCGCCCCCATTAACCACTCGGGCATCGACCCATCTGTCTTCCACGGCCACCAACAATAGCACAGTCTCCCCCGGCTTGTGCAGGGTTTCAAAAAAAAATAGCAGATGGAGTCTGCTCGGGCTCCGCCCGCTCCGCCGCCCGAGGCATCCGCCCCGGCTTGCAACCAGAGAGAGCAAAGAGATCGAGCAAACCTCGGGACCATGGGAATTATGGAGAGCATGGGGCAAGCATCGGGAGCAGAACTGGGCGGTCGTCCAGCCAGCCCCGAGGAAGATTGGCGAACCCTGGATTGCAGGAGAGTTACAGGGGGATTTTAGTGATCTTCCTTGTAAATTTGACTGTAGGTTCGCTATGATCTAAACCACGAGGTTAAGGCGGGTTTATAGCCGCTGCCAATCCCCAAGCTGTAGAGCGCGAAAAGTACGGAGTTTATGGTTTATGGATTTCATTGACCAACTTCTGGAGAAGCTGAAGGACTGGGCAAGACGCATTGTGGATGCGCTTTTAGGCCCTGAAGCTGCCCCCGAAGCTGAGCTGATTCCAATTCCGGTGGATGAGCGTCCCTATCGCCGTTGATTCAGAGCCGTGTGGCTCAACGGCGGTCGCTGGACTGGTGAATCTTAGAATTTCTAATCTTGGAATTTCTATTGATGCCTAGGCTTAGCTAGTGATGGCTGAGCTTGGCAAGTCTCGGATTCAGCTAAGATTTAGGCCTAGTGAAACCTAGAATTTGGCTGATCCCGCTGTGGGCATAGCCGTTTTAACTGTGGTTTCTCCAGGCACGGCTGGTTCGGTACCGGCTGTTCCGGAGATGGTCGTCTCGGGCTGGCTCCCTTTGAATATCTTGGTACTCCACGGCCCGAATTTGAACTTGCTGGGTTTGCGTGAGCCTGGGATCTATGGCTTCACCACCCTGGCTGAGATTGATGCGATGCTTGCTGCGGAAGCTGGTTCATTGGACCTCGCAGTGGTTTGCCACCAGTCGAACCATGAAGGCGAGTTGCTAGACCTAATCCACGCTGCTCCGAAGAATAATCAGCAAGGCATTTTAATCAATGCCGGTGCCTACACCCACACTAGCCTCGCCCTGAGAGATGGCCTGGCCGGTGTGGGCTTGCCCGTTGTGGAGGTCCATTTGAGCAACCTCTACAAACGCGAAACCTTTCGGCACCACTCCTACATTGCTCCCATCGCCATTGGTCAAATCAGTGGGTTTGGAGCTGAGAGCTATCGGCTGGGACTCCAGGCCTTGGCCCACCACCTGGGTTTGGCCTCGCCATCTTCTTCTGCCTGAGCCCGCCCGCCAACTTGCCTGCTTGCCCGTCACTCAACCCCGTCCGTTACTCAGACCTGCTCGTTACTCAGACCCGCCGATGCTGCCGAATGCCGCCACCGCTCCAGAGGGAATTCAGAGCGCCCAGACCAGCGTTGAATCCACCATCACCATTCCATCTCCTATCGCCACGAAGCTGACGAGCCAGCCGACGATCAAGTTTTTGCGGACTCCAACGGGGGCGGCCTGGATTGAACAGGCGATCGCCCACCTGGATGAGGTGCTGCTGGATCACTCCCACTGCGAGCGCAAGGCTGCGGGGGTGGCGTTGAATATGATGTTTCGCTATCCCGCCGATGGGGAGCTGCTGAGGGCGCTGACGGCGATCGCCCAGGAAGAGCTAGAGCATTTTGCCCAGGTCAATCAAATCTTGGAAAAGCGCGGCGTCCAGCTCCGCCCACTCCAGCCCGCGCCCTATGGAGCTGGGTTAACGGCCCAGATTCGTCGTCAGGAGCCGGAGCGTAAGCTAGATGCCCTGCTGGTGGCAGCCTTGATTGAAGCCCGGAGTCATGAACGCTTGGGCCTCTTGGCGGAGCATTGCGGTGATGTAGAACTGAGCAAGTTTTATCGGGCTTTGATGGCGTCAGAAGCGCGCCACTACGGGGCCTACTGGCTGTTGGCTATCCAGGGTTATCCCCGTGAAATTGTTGACCAGCGCCTAGATGAGCTGGCCAGCGTGGAAAGTCAGCTGCTGGCGAGGCTGCACCCTGCCCCCCGGATCCACAGCTAGGCTGGCACAGGAAGAACGAGGCAAGTACGAATACACTGGACGCCCCCACCGAACAAGACGCCGCCTCGCTTGAAACGCACCTGTGGGTTGCGGCCATCCAATTCGGCATCCTGTTAGACGCTCATCTTTTCAGCTGATCTCTTCATGCCCATTTCATCTAACAGCAACTACCCGCCCCACAAACCCTCGCCTTCGGTCCTCCGAGAGGGCGGCATCGAATACGGCTTTATCGGCAAGCTCCAAAAACTTAAATACGAATACCGCCAAGACATCACCGATCGCGCCGCCCTGGAAAAGAACTTCCGCGAGAAATTTGAGTCTCTCAACCGTTGTCGGCTCACCGATTCCGAGTTTGCCCGCCTGCTCGATGAAATCGTCAGCCCGGACGTTTTCACCGCTGCTAAGACCCTGCGCGAAATCAATGCCTTCACCCGTGACGATGGCACCCCGCTCAACTACACCCTGGTGAACCTCAAAGACTGGTGCAAAAACACCTTTGAGGTCGTTAACCAACTGCGCATCAATACCGACAACAGCCACCACCGCTACGATGTGCTGATTTTGATCAATGGTGTGCCCGCTGTGCAGATCGAGCTGAAGACCCTCGGCATCAGTCCGCGTCGGGCGATGGAGCAGATCGTTGACTACAAAAACGACGCGGGCAACGGCTACACCAAGACCCTGCTTTGTTTTCTCCAGCTCTTCATTGTCAGCAATCGCGATCGCACCTATTACTTCGCCAACAACAACACCCGCCACTTCGCGTTCAATGCCGAGGAGCGTTTCCTGCCCATCTATGAGTTCGCGGACGAGGCGAACCAGAAGATCACCCACCTGAACGACTTCGCCGATCGCTTCTTGCAAAAGTGCGCCCTGGGCAAGACCCTCAGCCGCTACATGGTCCTGATCCAGAGCGAGCAAAAGCTGATGATCATGCGGCCCTACCAGGTCTATGCTGTGCAGCGGATCGTGCAGTGCATTGAGGACGATGTGGGGAACGGCTACATCTGGCACACCACCGGCAGCGGCAAGACGCTGACGTCCTTCAAAGCCTCTACCCTGCTCAAGCTCAATGACCATATCCACAAATGCCTGTTCGTGGTGGATCGAAAAGACCTAGATCGCCAGACCCGTGAGGAATTCAACAAGTTCCAGCCAGGCTGCGTCGAGGAAAACACCAACACCGCCGCCCTCGTGCGCCGACTGCTTTCCGAAGACTATGCGGACAAGGTGATCGTCACCACCATCCAGAAGCTGGGTCTGGCGCTGGATGAAAACAGCAAGCGCAACCAGCAGCGCCGCAAAAGCGGCCAAGCCACCTACAAAAAGCAACTGGAGGCGCTGAAGGACAAACGCATTGTCTTGATCTTCGATGAATGCCACCGATCGCAATTCGGCGAGAATCACAAGGCCATCAAAGCATTTTTCCCAAGGCTCAGCTCTTTGGGTTCACGGGCACGCCGATCTTTGAAACCAATGCCACCCTGAAACAGATCGAGGGCACCCAGGCATCAATGCGTACCACGGAAGATCTCTTCCAGAAACCGCTCCATGCTTATACCATCACCCACGCGATCGAAGACGGGAACGTGCTGCGCTTCCATGTGGACTACTTCAAGCCCAAGGAAGAACAGGGCAAAAAGCCGCCGAAGCCCGGTGAAGCGATCGCCAAGCGCGCCGTGATTGAGGCTATTCTCGCCAAGCATGATGCGGCCACCGCTGGCCGTCGGTTCAATGCCATCCTGGCCACCGCGTCGATTAATGACGCGATCGAATACTACGGTCTGTTTAAGACGATTCAGGCCGAGAAGCAGGCCGACGGCACCGAGTTCAGGCCGCTGAATATCGCCTGTGTGTTTTCGCCGCCCGCCGAGGGTGACAAGGACGTGCGCCAGATCCAGGAAGACCTACCCCAGGAAAAGGCCGATAACGAAGAAGACCCCGAGGGCAAAAAAGCTGCGCTCAAGGCCATCCTGGCGGACTACAACAGCCGCTACGGTGGCAATCACAAGCTCAGTGAGTTTGACCTCTACTATCAGGATGTGCAGAAGCGCATTAAGGATCAGCAGTGGCCCAATGCCGACTTCCCTGCGGCGCAGAAGATCGACATTACGATCGTGGTGGATATGCTGCTCACGGGTTTTGATTCCAAGTACCTGAACACGCTCTATGTGGATAAGAATCTCAAGTACCACGGCTTGATCCAGGCGTTTTCTCGCACGAATCGCGTGCTCAACGGCACGAAGCCCTACGGCAATATCCTCGACTTCCGTCAGCAGCAGGAGGCCGTGGATGCGGCGATCGCCCTTTTCTCTGGGGAAAAGACCAGCGAGCAGGCGCGGGAAATTTGGCTGGTGGACAAGGCTCCGATCGTCATCCAGAAATTGGAGGAGGCCGTGCAGCAGCTCGACAGCTTTATGAAATCCCAGGGGCTTACCACCGCACCGGAGGCTGTGCCGAATCTCAAGGGTGATGCGGCCCGCGCGGCCTTCTGCGCCCAATACAAGGAAGTCCAGCGGCTGAAGACGCAGCTCGACCAATACACTGACCTCACCGAGGATAATAAAGCCGCGATCGCGCAGGTGCTGCCAGAGGAGCGGCATCGGGGCTTTAGGGGGGCGTATTTGGAGACGGCTCAGCGGCTCAAGGCGCAGCAGGGTAAGGGCAAGGGGGCGGCTCAGCCGATGCCAGACGATGTGGATCAGCTCGATTTTGAGTTTGTGCTTTTTGCCTCTACGGTGATTGATTACGACTACATCATGGGGCTGATTGCTAAGTTCTCGGCTCCAGGTTCGGGCCAGGCGGAGATGAGCCGGGAGGCGCTGATTGGCTTGATCAGTGCCGATGCTAAGTTTATGAATGAGCGGGAGGATATTGCGGCTTACATTGGCACGCTGAAGGCGGGGGAGGGGTTGAGCGAAACTGCGATCCGTGAGGGCTATGCCCGCTTTAAGGCGGAGAAGGATGGGCGGGAGTTGGCTGCGATCGCGGGTAAGCATGGCCTTGCTGCTGCCGCCCTACAAAGTTTTGTGGATGGCATTTTTGAGCGGATGATCTTTGATGCTGAACAGCTCGGCGATCTGTTTGCTGAGCTGGATCTTGGCTGGAAA
>JAAUQQ010000011.1 GCA_012032745.1 Synechococcales cyanobacterium RM1_1_8 | reverse complement strand
TGTGATTCAACCAAACAAAATGGGAATTTGTTGTGATTTAAGTCACTTCGAGCAGCCGCACAACACGGGCGCTCTAGCTCAGCCTCGGATGCTATGGATGCGAAGCTAAGGCCGTTTGGACGCTACCATAGGCTGCAATCCCCTATGCGAACGGTATGTCAGATTTTGCGGTAATTCCGTCTCCTCCAGAGGGCTTTCGCTCTGGTTTCGTTGGGCTGATTGGTCGCCCAAATGTAGGTAAGTCCACCCTGCTAAACCAGCTTGTTGGACAGAAGGTGGCCATTACCTCTCCGGTGGCCCAAACCACGCGAAACCGCTTACAGGGGATCTTGACCCGCGATCAGGCGCAATTCATTTTTGTGGACACGCCCGGCATCCATAAGCCCCAGCATCAACTGGGCAAGGTGTTGGTCAAAAATGCACGCACTGCGATTCAGGCGGTGGATGTGGTGTTGTTTTTGGTGGATGGCTTGGGGGCGGCGGGACGGGGCGATCGCTTTGTCTTCGACATCCTCGTTCGGGCCGAAGCCAAGGTGATTCTGGGCATTAACAAAGCAGACCAGCAGCCCGAGGATGGGGGAGCCATTGATGCCAGCTATGCAGCCCTAGCTACAGAACAGGGCTGGCCCTTGGCCAAGTTTTCGGCCCTAACTGGCGCAGGTTGCGAAGACCTGTTGGCCCAGCTCCAAGAACACCTCGACCCCGGCCCCTACTATTACCCGCCGGACTTGGTGACCGATCAGCCCGAGCGCTTCATCATGGGGGAGCTGATCCGTGAACAGATTTTGCTGCACACGCGCCAAGAGGTGCCCCACTCGGTGGCGATCGCGATCGATAAGGTCGAGGAAAGCGCCAATGCCACCCATGTGATGGCAACGATCAATGTGGAGCGATCGTCTCAAAAAGGGATCATGTTGGGCAAGGGCGGCAGTATGATCAAAACGATCGGCACTGCCGCCCGCCAACAAATGCAAAAACTGATCGCAGGCCGGGTCCATCTCGAACTCTTTGTGCGCGTCCAGCCCAGTTGGCGACAATCCCGTACCCTGCTCAGTGAGTTTGGCTATCGTGCTGACCAGGATTAGCGGCTGGGGATTTGCGGGCCGGGATTTGCGAGCTTGATCTTTACCCCCAAGTCCGGGATATCATGTAGAACGCTTGATCTCTGCCGACCAGGGTGGAATAATTGCGATGGCGATGGTGGGCCTTTCTGCGCGATCGCGTTTCGCCCTCGTAACGGTTCGCCTTATAAAGATGCTTGAGCAACGCTGAGTAATGACTATTCTGGATTTCTTCGAGCAGAGCACCGGCAAGTGGTTTTCCCAGCGCACGAGCTATCATCTGGCCCGCCAGGGACAGTGGCACCAGTCGGACAAGACGGATCTGTTCATCTCCCCCCTAGCGCAAGGGGATAGCGATCTGCTGCGTATTTGCCAGGCGAGTAAGCTGGATGACTCCCAACTGTTGGGCGGTCTGCGCATCGAATGGAATCAGACGCCGCAAAAGAAGGCGGGTTCTTCTTTGATGATGGCCTTGGCAACTTCCCCGGATGCCGCCGAGGGGCTGCTGTTGCGCGTTGCCAATGCGCCGGGCCAAATGCCGGTGTTGGGTCAGTATGGGGTCAACCCCGATGGCAGCGTGACGCTCATTTCTCGGACGCCGGGGCTCTATGCGGAGGAGCGGCTGTGGTTTGCTGCGCCCAATCTGCGCCTGCGCACCAGCTTGATGCGTCAGGGCGATACGGGGTTTGAGAACAGCTCGTTTTATTCGGAGATTCGTATGATCCCGATGCCGGATAAGCCGGAGCAGGCTGCGGCCTAGGAAACGAAATCCCAGGGGAGCAGCCTCGGCCACGCCCTTGGGATGTCTTCATCGGTTTTTGGGCGCTGAGCCGCGCTGGGCCTAGGCAGCTATCTCTTCAGCGGCTTGCTTCTTGCGCCGCAGGACCGCAGCGCCCATGCCTAGCAGGCCAGGTAGCAGCGCTGGGGTGGGCACGGGTGTGGGTGAGGAGGCAACTTGATTAAAACGAGCAAAGAGGACGGAATCGTTTTGGCCAGGGTCACGATTGTTACCATCGCAAGAAGGGCTCGCCTTGGTCGTGAAGCAATGGGCTAGCAGGTGTTGATTTGAGTTCATCCCGTTAGGCGACTCAGGAATGTAGAACTCCGTTAGCGTTCCAGAGCTGAACGTCGTGTTAATAATTTGCTGAATGCTGTTAGCTTGAAGTGCAGCGACGATAGCATTCCCCATGGTTCCTGCAAAAGCTCCGGCATAGACAGAAGCCGCTGGCGGGTTACCGTAGATTCCGTAAAAGGAGCCATAGTCAAATTGCACGTCGTAAGCTGTGCCATCCACGAGCAGATTCTCGATTCGATAAGCAGAGGCAGCAATCGTTCCCCCCAAACTATCAGTGGTGGTGGAACGAATCATTGCCGCTTGGGCTGGAAGCGCAGTCAGGGCGATGGCAGCAGATCCAGCGGCGATCGCCCATTTCAGATTATTCATCATCATCAAACACACAGAGTTATAGACAGGTGGTAGCGCACCTCTCCGTCAGGAACGGATTTACTCTCGATCTTTGACTCTAATAATTCTGACTTTAATCTCTGTTGGTGTTTAATGCTACTGCAATACACAAGCTTTATGAGTCGATCTTGCAGCTTGTCCAGGTTTGCTAGGCCGACTGCTCAGGACTGAGACTCGCTGTTTTGCTGGCTTTCCATCGAGGCGATCGCCGCATTCAGCGCTGCCAGGCGGGTCTCTAATCCATTGCGCATGGCTTTCATAAAGGCGAGCTTGTGGGCCTGGTGCTGGCGGTAGGCGTCTTGGGGGGAGCTGGCGTTGGTGCAGAAGGGGAAAGGAAACATGGGGAGCTGTGAGAGTTGTGGTAGTTTTCTCCCCTAAGATAGCGAGATTTTTTCGCTGACGCTGTAGCCCTGAAATCAACAACCGCATCCCAGAGTTGCTTGGCGAATTAATGCCGCTGCATCCGCCGATACCGCCCCAGGGCCAACAGCGGAAAATACAGCCGGTAGTAGTGATAATTCAAATAGAAATGGCAGGGAAAGCCCGTCCCCGTGAAATACGCATCATCCCAAGTGCCATCGGGCTTTTGCGTGGCGAGCAAATAGCCCACGCCCTGCTCGATCGCCGCCCAGGCAAACTGCCCCATGCCCTCCCCCGCCGCCAAAAGCCCAATCAACGCCCAAGCCGTCTGACTCGCTGTGCTATCGCCCTGCCCTTTGAGACTGGAATCCTTATAGCTTTCACAGGTCTCCCCCCAGCCGCCATCGGCATTTTGGCAGCCCAGCAACCACTGGGCACCGCGCTCCAGGCTGCTGCGATGCTGCTCCGGCTCCACCAGGGCCAGGGCCGATAACGCCCCGCTGGTGCCGTAGATGTAGTTCACGCCCCAGCGGCCAAACCAACTGCCATCGGCCTCCTGCTCCGCTAACAAATAGTCCAGACCCCGGCGAATGCGCTGGGCATCCAGGGTCACGGGCGTTTCCCCCACCATTTCCAGCACCCGCGAGGTCACATCGGCGGTGTTGGGGTCGATCATCGCCTTGAGATCGCCGTAGGGAATTTGGTTGAGCCAATCCTGGTCATTGTCAATGTCAAACGCGGCCCAGCCCCCGGCTTTACACTGCATGGAAGCGCACCAATTTGCCGCCCGCTGCATGGCCGCCAGCTTGGTAATGTCGTTGGGCAGGCTGTTGTTTTGCCCTGGGCCACCCCCCAGACTGACCTGGTTGAGGGTCATCACCACCACGGCGGTGTCGTCCAGGTCGGGGTAAAAGCGATTGTCATATTCAAAGGCCCAGGCCCCCGGAGCCCCCTGGCGGTTTTTCACCTGCCAATCGCCGTAATCGAAGATTTGCTTATCTAGCAACCACTTAGCACCCTGGGTAATGGCCTCGTGGTCCGGTGCCAGGCCCGATTCCACCAGGGCACGAATCACCCAGGCCGTATCCCACACGGGCGATACGCAGGCCTGCATCCGGTAGGTCTCGGCGTCTTCGAGGCCGAAGTTATCGATCGCCCCCAATCCCCGCTGGACAATCGGATCATTGGCGTCATAATCCAACGCCTTCAGCGCCAGCATCGAATTCAGCATCGCCGGGATAATGCCCCCCCAGTCCCCCGTGGCTTCCTGGCGCTCCAGCACCCACTTCTCCGCCGCCTTCAACCCTTCCGTGCGGAAGGGCACGAGGTTCAAATCCTCCGCCGCTTTGAATAGATTGTCCAAATGGAGAAAAATATCGGACCAGTCATTGCTGCTGGGCAGGGGCGTGATGACCGGCTTGCCTTCGGTGTAAAGCTCATTGAGGGTGATGGGATTTTCCAGCGCAAACACGGGCTTGCGGTCAAAGACAATCAGCAGCGGCACCGTACTGCCCCGCGCCCAGCTCGACATTTCGTAGATGGGCCAGGAGTCCGGCAGCAGCATCACCCAGGGCGGAATCGAAGGGATACCCCGCCAGTTGTAGCAGCCAATCAGGGCCAGGTGAAACTTGGTGAAGACACGGGTTTTGCTGATGCCGCCCTTGCCCAGGATGAATGCCTTGGCTTTTTGCATCGCAGGGTCCGTGGCGGGCATCCCCAGCAACCGCAGGCCCATGTAGGCTTCCACGGAGGTGCTGAGGTCGCCGCCATCGCCGTAGTACAGCTCCCAACCGCCGCTGGCGACCTGCTTGTTGAGGATATAGGGAACGACTTTGGCCAGGGGGCGGGTTTTGTCACTGCCCCAGGCTTTGTGCAGCAGCACGACTTCGGCGGCCATGGTGACATTGGATTCCAGCTCGGCAATCCAGTGGCCATCGGGCTTTTGCTGGGCGAGGAGGTAGGTTTGGCAATGGGCGATCGCCTGCTCCAACGCCCCAGGAGATATTCCCTCGGCGATTCCATCCGCGATTCCATCTGCCACTGGCTTCACAACGGCCTGACCCTTCTCCTGCATACCCCTGACACCTCCAGCACCCGATTGATCCGGTCCAGTATAGAAAATTGTGGTCTCGAATACCTGGAGATTTTTCCAGTGCCTTTCCAGCGGCATTTGCCCCAGGAAAAGCCCAAGCTCGCCAGGCATCGGCCATCCTGATGCCTGGGCGTAGCTATCCTGCTGGCCTGGACGTTGCTACACGCGACCGCGCAGAGTCTGGGCCATCTCGTTGGGCTTGGGTGAACATTCCAATGCCGTTTCCTCTGTGATCCGACCCTCTTCATAGAGCCTGTAGAGGGACTGGTTCATGGAACACATGCCATCGAAGGTACAGCGGGGAATCACTTCCTCAATCTCATCCGTTTCGCCGCGACGGATGTAGTCGCGAATCGCATCGGTGTTGATCATGATTTCGTGGAACGCTGCCCGCTTGCCATCGGTGGTGCGGCAGAGGCCTTGGGCGATGATGCCCACCAGGGTCTCGGCAAAGGCCAGGCGAATGGTTTCCTGCTCAGCGGGTTCGTAGAGGCTGAGGATCCGCTCAATGGTTTTGACGGCACTGTTGGTGTGCAGCGTCCCCATGACCAGGTGGCCGGTTTGGGCAGCCTTCATGGCGGTGTTGACCGTTTCCCGATCGCGCATTTCACCGATCAAGATGATGTCGGGGTCTTCGCGCAAGGATGCCTTGAGGGCATTTTCAAACTTGGTGGTGTTGATGCCCACTTCTCGCTGTTTGATCAGCGATCGCTGGCTTTTGTGGACAAATTCAATCGGATCCTCAATGGTGATGATGTTTTTCGGCATCTCCTTGTTGATGTAGTCCACCATGGCAGCCATCGTCGTGGACTTACCGGAGCCCGTCGGGCCGGTGACGAGGATCAGGCCCTTGTGGTAGTGGCAGACATCCCGGAAGACCGTGGGCAGGTTGAGCTGTTCCATGGTCATGATTTTGAGCGGAATCAGACGCATGACCAGGGAGTAGCCATGGAGCGTATCGAAGACGTTGATGCGCACGCGGGCGAATTCGTACTGGGTCGCTCCATCAAAGTCGAGGCTGTCCTCAAATCTGGCGATTTCCGCTGGCGTCATGATTTCCGCCAGCCAGCACATGAAGGTTTCCTTGTCCGTTTCGGGGTAGTTGGTGGCGAGGATCTGGCCGCGATCGCGAAACCGAGGCGTCTCCCCCACCCCAGCATGGATATCCGACATGCCCTTCTCAAAGGCATCCCGGACAATCTGGGCCATGGTGGGCTGGCCGGGGGGCAGGCGGCGCTGGGCTTGCCCTGGCATGGCTGGCTGGCCTTGGAGCTGGCCTGAGAACTGGGAGGGCGGCGGAGCGGCGGGACGGTGGCCACCCAAGGCTTGGCCCAGGGCTTGGTTGACTGCCTGGCTGATCGCTGGACTGGTGCCGACTGCCGATGGCTGGCCGACTGCCGATGGCTGGCCCCGGTGGGCAGCGGGCGGTGGCATGGGGGGACGACCTGGCTGACCTGTCGGAGCGACCCTAGGCGGTGCTAACTGGCGGGTGGGTTCCGGCGCGCCCGCCTGGGAGCGGGGCGGCGCAGCCATGGCCGCAGCACCGGCAACACCACCGCCACCCAGGGATGAGATTGTACGCTCACCCCCAGGCGGGGGGGGCACCGCAGGGCGGGAGGAGGGTTGGTTGGAGCGATCCTGGGGAATAGACATATTAATTTTCCTTAGCGTCTCTCAAACGTGGCGGGAGAGCGCCGCATTGCCTGCTGCATCGGATAGGGCAGCAGCCAGGCAAACGGGGCCGACCGAGACAAAGCCAGCCAGATCCAAAGCGTTGAAGGGAGCATCCAACTAGGCCTTAGCATTCCCCAAGCCCAGGGCCAGCTCACGCCCTGGGCTCTCAGACCAACAACAGGCCAACAAAACAGGCCAGCCTAAAATACAGGCCAGCCCAAAAGACAGGCCTCCCCCAGCAGGCAGCCATTCGATTGGAGGTGCTGTGGCTGGGAGAGGCCGAGGCGTCAGACTGGTCATTGGCGAACCGAGCAGCCTCTGGTCAGCAGTCCTGGGCGAAGCGCGCTAGACCTGGGTGCTGTCCTGGGCGATCGCGGCCACCGCTGCCCGCGACTGGACCGGGTTGCCTTCGAGGCCCGTGATGATGCGAGCGCCCCGGTTGCGGGTGAAGTAATTCCAAGCCCACTGCACCATGACCACCAGCTTGTTATCGAATTCAATCAGGTAGTAGATGTGGGCAAAGATCCAAACAAACCAAGCCAGGGGACCGGCAAATTTGATGAAGTTGAGGTCAACCACCGCTGCATTCTGGCCAATGACCGCCATGCTGCCTTTATCGGAATAGCGGAAGGCGGGGGTGGTCTGGCCTTTGAGGCGATCGCGAATCAGCCGAGCCACATAGTTCCCCTGCTGCATCGCCACCGGAGCCACGCCGGGCAGGGGCCGCTCCGCCCCGGCGGGCAAGTAGCAGGCCAAATCGCCCACCACAAAAATATCGGGATAGCCCTCAATCGAAAAATCAGGCTTCACCATCACCCGGCCACTGCGGTCCAGGGGAACCGCCGTGCGCTCCGCCAGCACCGCCCCCAGGGGAGAAGCTTTGACTCCGGCGGCCCAGAGCGCAGTCCGAGTGGGGATCAGCTCAATTTCCTCGCCGTTGCGAATGGTGACGCTGGTGTCGTCGATTTGGGTGACCATCCGCTGGGTCAAGACGGTGACCCCGAGGCGTTCTAGGGAGGTCTTGGCCTGGGCAGAGAGTTCTGGGGCAAAGGGGGGCAAGACCCGATCTAAGCCTTCGATCAGCAAGACCTTGGCGGTGCTGGTGTCGATGTTGCGGAAGTCCTGCTTCAGGGTTTGGTTGGCCAGCTCGGCGATCGCCCCCGCCAGCTCCACCCCCGTCGGCCCACCGCCCACCACCACAAACGTCAACCAGGCCTCGCGCTGGGCTGGATCCGTCTCCTGCTCCGCCGCTTCAAAGGCGGCAAAATGCGCCGCCGCATTTCCAAGGCATCCTCCACGGTCTTGAGACCTGGGGCGATCGCCTGCCACTGGTCATTGCCAAAATAGTGGTGGCTGACCCCCGTGGCCATAATCAGCGAATCGTAGGACAGCACGCTGCCCTTGAGCACGATGTTCTGACTGGCCGGATCCAGGTCGATCACCTCATCCAGCAACACCCGCGTATTGCTGTGGCGGCTGAGGATACCCCGCAGGGGCGAAGAGATGTCGGCGGGGGAAACGCTGCCAGTGGCGACTTGGTAGAGCAGCGGCTGGAAGAGGTGGAAATTACGCTTATCCACAACGGTGACACGGACAGCCTCCTTGCCAAAGGACTTGGCGGCGTACAGGCCTGCAAAGCCGCCACCCACGATAACAACATGGTGGGGCGTCTGGGTTTGGGGAAGTTGTGGCATGGGATATGACCGTTCTCAGCGGTGGTATCTAAGCGATCGCAGACCCGGAGTCTTTAAGCGAGCGTGAATGAATTGGACCGATGGTCTGGGCCGAGGAGCCCAAGATATTGCATATTGTTACCGCAATCCGTGGGCAGAGACCACCGTTTTTGCAACCCATTGCGGGACGTTGCTCTTCTCTACCCCAGCGGCCAGGCTGATCCGCAGCAGCCTCCCTAACCTTGCAAAGCCTTTATAAACCCCATCGTTCCCATCAACCTGAGTTCGACAGACTCAAAACGCCCTCACCCCCCGGCCCCTCTCCCAAACGGGGGCGAGGGGAGAAACAGCCCCAGGCCTTGTTTCCTCGTTTGGTTCCCCTCCCCCCGAAATCGGGGGCAAGGAGTTAGGGGATGGGGGCCAGCAGGGGCTCCCGAACCTGCCTGGGGCCTATCGGTTTTCCGACTGTTTCACCCGGTCCAAAAATGCGTAGAATAGTTACGTGACTTGACAAGCTGTCTATTTCTTTAGGAATCCATTATGAACTTTCTCGCCAAGGCTTTGAAGCGCATTGCGCTCTTCGTTCCTGCTGTTCTGCTTATCCTTGGCCCAATCTTTATCTCGGCGAGCCCCGCTGCGGCGGCTGAAGTTTCCGTCAAGATGGGTGCAGACAACGGCATGTTGGCCTTCCAGCCCAGCAAAATTGAAATCTCTGCGGGTGACACCGTCAAGTGGGAGAACAACAAGCTAGCTCCCCACAACGTCGTCTTCGAAAAAGCCCCCGCTGGTGAAGAAGCTGCCAAGCTCAGCCACAAGGCCCTGGCCTTTAGCCCCGGCGAGAGCTTCACCGCTACCTTCGATACCCCCGGTGAATACACCTACTACTGTGAGCCCCACCGGGGTGCAGGCATGGTCGGCAAGATCATTGTCAACTAGTCCCTGTTGGGCCAGTGGTTTTGAACGCTTGATTTTGAACGCTTGATTTTGAGCGCTTGAGGTCAGTTGGCCCGCCCGCCCAGCGTTGCAGTCTCTTTCCCCAGAAGCTGCAACGCTTTTTTGCGCAGGCCAGTTTTTTTACAGGTCAAGCCCTTTAACCGTTTTAGCGACATTCCCAGGGAGGGGGAGGCTTGGCGCTAAAATGGGACGGTTGTATTGCCCCCACAGACTTTGATTGAGCGCTATACCCTGCCCGCCATGGGCGACATTTGGACAGATCGACACAAACTGGAAACCTGGCTCCAGGTAGAAATTGCAGTCTGCGAAGCCCAGGCGGAACTTGGCTATACGCCCCAGGAAGCCGTCGAAGAGATCAAGGCCAAGGCCAACTTTGATCCCGAGCGGGTGTTGGAGATCGAAGCGGAGGTCAAGCATGACGTGATCGCGTTTTTGACCAACGTCAACGAGTATGTGGGGGATGCCGGTCGCTATATCCACCTGGGCATGACCAGTTCGGATGTGTTGGATACGGCGCTGGCCTTGCAGTTGGTCAACAGCGTGGATCTGCTGATTGCCCAGCTTGATGAGTTGATTGAGGTGACCCGCGAGCGGGCCCATGAACATAAATACACGGTGATGGCAGGCCGCTCCCACGGCATCCATGCCGAGCCGATCACCTTTGGTTTTAAGCTGGCGGGCTGGCTGGCGGAGATGCTGCGGGGGCGCGATCGCCTCCTCCAAGCCCGCAAACAGGTGGCCGTGGGCAAGATCTCCGGAGCCGTGGGCACCTATGCCAACATTGATCCCCAGGTGGAAGCCAAGGCCTGCGAGCGGCTGGGCCTGGAGCCAGATACGGCTTCGACCCAGGTGATTTCCCGCGATCGCCATGCCGACTACGTCACCGCCCTGGCGATTTTGACCGCCTCGATCGAGCGCTTTGCGGTGGAAATTCGCAACCTCCAGCGCACCGATGTTTTGGAAGTCGAAGAATTCTTTTCCAAGAAACAAAAGGGCTCCTCCGCCATGCCCCACAAGCGCAACCCCATCCGGTCGGAGCGCCTCACCGGACTGGCCCGCGTGGTGCGGGGCTACAGCGTCGCCGCCCTAGAAAACATCGCCCTGTGGCATGAGCGCGACATTTCCCACAGCTCCGTGGAGCGCATGATGCTGCCGGATATTTCCGCCACGACCCATTTCATGTTGGCGGAGCTGACCAAGCTGATTAAAAACCTGCTGGTCTATCCCGAGAACATGGCGCGCAACCTCAACTGTTACGGCGGCGTGGTCTTTAGCCAACGAGTCATGCTCCAGCTCGTCGAGCAGGGTATGGCCCGCGAGGAAGCCTACCGCATCGTCCAGCGCTGTGCCCATGCAGCCTGGAATACCGAGGGCGGCGATTTTCGCAGCTTGCTCGAACAGGATGAGGCGGTGCAGGCCAATCTCTCAGCCGCAGCTTTGGCCGACTGTTTTGAGGCCAAACACCACCTCCGTAACCTAGATGTGATTTTCCAACGTTTGGGAATTTAGCCCGGTCGTCCGGTCATCCAACCCAGGGCGAGATGGCGCTCTGGGGAAGATTTGCTCAGATCAAACCGGCCCAGATCAAACCGGCCCAGGCCAAACCAGCCCAGGCCAAACCTAGCGCTGGCAACCCGCATCGGGGCCTTGGTCCACCACATAGCCACCACTGGCCATGCAGGCTTGGTTCCAGGCATCCCAACTGCCCTGGCCCTGGTCTACATAGCTGCGATAGAGCTGTTCGACACGCTGATCGAAGTTGTTGGCTGACGGTGCTGGGGCTGGAGCCGAAATTGGGGGATTGAAAGCGGTAGGGGCCGGGGGTGCGGGAGCTGGGAGTGGAGAAGCATTGGCTTCGACACCACTAGACCAGGGCGGGCTGTCGCTGGGAGAGGGCTGGTTCTGGACGGCAGCGGCGGCGATCGCCGCCTGGCGAGCCTGTTCTGCTTCGTAGCGTGCCACTTCCAGCAATGCCCGCCTCAGCCTCTTGCAAAAGGGGCTTTTTTTTCTGGTTCCAGTAGGGAGTTGGGGCGATTTTCTCTAGCTGGTTCTTGGCCGCCAGCCATTGCCCCCTGGCCAGGAGATCCTGGCTGGATTTGAGGGCGGCTTCGCCCTCGTTCCAAGACTTTTGCCATTTCTCCACCGTCAGTTTGACCGATGGGGCAGCGGGGGCCTTCTCTGGGATGGATTGCAGGGTGGCGATCGCCTGATCGAGCTGACCATTTTCGAACAGCGTCTGGCTCTCCTTCTGGATTTGGTCAGACCACTGCTCCACCAGGCCCTGGGCCTGGCCATACAGATCCTGCACCTGGGGGGAGAGGGTGAGGGCCGTGGCGATCGCCCAGGCAGATCGGCCTGGGCAGCCTGCTGTTCGGCCAAACTAAGGCTACAGCGCTGCAAGAGGAGCTGCGCCTGATCGAAATAGCGAGACTGGGCAGGGAAGTTCGCTCCCTTATCCCGGCAGGCCTCAAAGTTTTCATCGGCAGCCAACGCCTCTAGCCCAACCCACTGGGCACGATCCTGGCGATAGGCCCGCACCTGGGTATAGCCGTAGACCGACAGGAGCACAGCCGACAATGCCAAACCACCTGCGCCTGTTAGGAGCAACAGCCGCTTTCCCCCAGCCCTTGTCAACTGTTTAATCAATTGCTCAGATTGGATGCTCATCCAACACACACCGCGAATAGGAAACTGACTCGACGAAACCACAATCCATCTAGCTAGATATCGGCTCAAGACACCGGCTCAATCCTTGCCCAACCTCCGCTCCAAGGGAGGGCCTCCCAACGAATCAGCCCGCTGCCCGGCGGACCTATCGCTAAACAGTGGGGCATTCCCGTGGCACAGGGATGGGGACGTGGCGGCAGTTCCTATAGTTTCACTGACGATCGAAGCTCGGTAACCCAATCCCTGGGAAAGCCCTACAGTTCTCAAAATGTAGGAACCATGGCTCCCACAAAAATCCCTGAGTCTCCCCAGAGCGCTAGGCGATCGCAGCAATTCCGCCGGACCTGCTGATGTCAAGCTAGGTCTCTGTGATATTCCGAGCAGCAGTGATGCTGAGGTCGCATCGAAAACTGGCAAAAGATTCAACCCTGGGTAGCAGACCAACCAGAACAGCTAGCCTTGCTACAGACAGTTTTTACCTCTCAACCCCATTATGCATCGCTTTTATAGAAGATGTTCAGCTACCGAGACTAAATTAAGAAAGGGTCACAATCCTCTCCTCCCCATGCCTCTGCTTTTCTGAGCAACGGTTCTTTGTTTGCCCATGAATGTCGCCAGCCCTCGCAGCTAGAACGCCTGAACAGGCGGGCTCCAGTGCTGCTGGGGAAGGGTGGTCTGACTGAGGCAGTGGCCTCGGGTAATCACGGTTGTGGCGATCGCCCGCTGGCACAGTGCTTCCCTCGGGCCAGGGGCTGCCAGGAGTACCAGGTTTGCAGGGCCGCCTCGGTAAATGCCGTAGTCCTGGATCCCGAGGGTTTTAGCGCCATTTCGGGTCACCATGGCATAGCAAGCCTCAAGCTCGGCCTGGCCGGTCATCTGACAGACATGGGCTGCCATGTGGGCCACATCCAGGGGGTTGCCGCTGCCGAGGCTGTACCAGGGATCCTGGATGCAGTCGTGGCCGAGGCTGACGTTGAGCCCCGCCTGCCAAAGCTCCTTGACCCGAGTCACGCCCCGCCGTTTAGGATAGCTATCCCCCCGGCCCTGCAAGGTGATGTTGATCAAAGGGTTGGCGATGAAATTAATCCGGGCGCGGCGCAGCAGGCCCATGAGCTTGGTGGCATAGCCATTGTCGTAGCTGCCAAAGGCGGTGGTGTGGCTGGCGGTGGTGCGATCGCCCATCCCCCGGCGCAGGGCGCAGGCGGCCACCACCTCCAAAAATCGGGACTGGGGATCATCGATTTCATCGCAGTGGAAATCCAGGGGGCGATCGTACTGTTCCGCCAGGTCAAACAGGCGATGGACGGAGCGAACGCCATCTTCTCGGGTGAGTTCGTAGTGGGGAATGCCGCCGACCACATCGGCACCCAGCTTGAGCGCTTCTTCTAATAGGGCTTCGTTCTGGGACGCGCCGTAGAGGCCATCCTGGGGGAAGGCCACGAGCTGGAGGTCCATCCAACGGCTCACCTGGGCGCGGACTTCGAGCAGGGCTTGGAGGGCGATCAGCTTCGGCTCGCTGACATCGACATGGCTGCGCACATGGAGCACGCCCTGGCTGGCTTGGAGCTGGAGGGCCTGGAGGGCACGGGCTTTGACATCTTCGTGGGTGAGGGATTGCTTGCGATCGCCCCAAATTTCAATGCCTTCAAACAGGGTGCCGCTCTGGTTCCAGCGGGGCTGGCCAGCGGTCAGCACGGAGTCGAGGTGAATGTGGGATTCCACCAAGGGGGGGCTGGCGAGGTTGCCCTGGGCATCGATCTCCTGGGTGGCGGGGCCGGGCAGGTGGGGCTCGATCTCGGCGATTTTGCCATCGCGCATGCCGATGTCCCAGAGGGTCTCGGTCTGGGGAGCGGCGGCGAGCTGGGGATCGGCGAACAGCCGGGCTTGGCGAATGAGCAGGTCGTAGGGGCGGGGATCGGCGATCGCAGCATCAGACATCGGCAGCTTGGGTAAGAAAATCGGCAGGGAGAACGGGAACGCCCAGGGCATGAGTGCCTCTGGGCATCTTGGATTTTTGAGCGGAGCTGGAATTTCAGATGTAGCTGGAGTAGGGCGGACGGGGGCGATCTTCGGGCTTGGGGCGATCGCGGGATTTGCGCGACCAGCGGGACTTTGACTGGCTGGTCCTGGGCTCCGGCTCCAGGCTGGGATCCGCTGCGCGGCCCTCTGGGCCATCTTCTGAAGCATCCTCGAATGCTGGGAACTCAGGGGGGGCTGGTGCTGGCTCAGCGATGAACTCGGCGATCGCGATCCAGGTAGCCATGGGTTGCAGCACCGGGGGAATCGTCGCCGCCTCAGAGAACTCAAGCTGGGTTTCCGAAGTGCCCAGATAGCCCGAATCCATAAAACTCGTCAACATGCGCTGGAGGGCGTACCAAACCTCCGCTTCAAACTCCCAGGCCTTGCCAAAGTCTGCGCGCACCGCAATGGAGCGCAAGGCCCAAAAGTAGCTGTTGCGCACGATCGAGCCCCGTTTTTGGTAAGGGGGGACATCGTCGGCGTGAAGATAGAGAATTTCAGCTTCGATCCAAGCGCGCAAGGGCAGTCTCCTGGGGGAAATGGGGTAGGTTCCGGGGGAAGTCCACGAACTGCGCAACACGGGCGAGCAGACTTGGGTGCTGTCCTATTTTGGCATTCAGGTTGGGTGACGCAGGCTGGCTAACTCAGATTTGTATCTAAATTTTAAATCAGCCCGGACTATGGCGGTTTTCAGTTGAATTGCTGAGCTAGAAGTGACCTCACGGGGCAGTTCCAGCCTGTGAGGGCATTGTCAACCCATGCGAGAGCCGCTAGGCTGCTAGGCTCGCCAAAACTTCGGGAGAATACTGAGTAATGCAGTAGTTGATGGTATCAAAATAACGTGATGAAGTAGCTAGACCAAAGAATTTTGCCACCTCATCAAGCGACTTCAAAACTTTCTCCTAGGAGGGAGGATTCGCCGCTGTTAAAGCCCTCCTACGGCATCTGCCCGCCATGGAAAGAAATATCGTCAGTTCGACGAGACACCTTACGAACCCTACTGAAGCAACATAAGATTATGCAAACAAGCTTATCAAAGCGCTGTATCGCGGAATTACTAGGGACAGCCTGGCTCGTGCTAGGAGGTTGTGGCAGTGCAGTGCTGGCTGCCAATTTCCCCAATGCCGAGACTAACACCCTAGGCATTGGCCTGCTGGGCGTATCCCTCGCCTTTGGCCTGACTGTCATGACCATGGCCTATGCCATTGGCCACATTTCTGGCTGCCACCTCAACCCCGCTGTTTCCTTTGGGCTCTGGGCGGGCGATCGCTTTCCCGGCTCAGAGCTGCTGCCCTACATCGCTGCCCAGGTGGTGGGCGCTGGATTGGGAGCGGGCGTTCTCTATGGCATTGCCAGCGGCGCACCTGGGTTTGAGCTATCGGGCTCCAACCCCTTTGCCACCAACGGTTTTGGCATCCACTCCCCCGGTGGCTATGGCTTGATGGCCTGCCTGCTGGCCGAAGTCGTCCTCACCTTTGCCTTTTTGATGGTGATTTTGGGGGCAACTGACACTCGGGCTCCAGCAGCGCTCGCGCCCGTCGCCATTGGCCTGTGCCTGACGCTGATTCATTTGATCAGCATTCCGGTGACCAATACCTCTGTGAATCCTGCCCGGAGTACTGGGGTTGCTCTGTTTGCCGGGACGGAGCTGTTTAGCCAGGTCTGGTTGTTTTGGCTAGCTCCCATTGCGGGGGCGCTGGCGGCAGGCTTTTTCTACAATGCCTGCTTTTCTGAAGGGCGGACTGCGGGCAATGTCGCCCCCATGCGGGAGAAGCTGAATCTCTAGTAGGGCGCTACGTCTAAAGCTGGGGATCACTCGGCTAGTCAATAGCCAGTGACCCGTATTGTAATGGCAACCTAGCCAAGTGCCCTGTCCCGATTTTGGGACAGGGCACTTGAGCGTTTTTGGGGTTATTTAAGGGCTTTGATGTTCAAGTTCAATCCAGCAGATAAGCCGCTGCATTCAGCTCGCCTTTGAGAACTGTGATCGCCTTACCGGCAAGCTGGATGCGATCGCTCCCATCCAGCTTTAGCTTCACCAGCCCGCCCCGCTTAGAAGCCTGATAGCCGACCAGTTCCAGCTTGTTCAGACGCTGACTCCAGTAGGGGCCGAGACAGCAGTGGGCCGAGCCCGTGACCGGATCTTCATCAATGCCCATGGCGGGGGCGAAAAACCGTGAAACGAAGTCGTAGGAATCGCTCTCACTGGGAGCCGTCACAATGACGCTATCGGCGATCGCCCCTCCCAGACGCGTAAACAGAGGTTTGAGCTGACGCACCGCCGCTTCGCTTTCGAGCGCCACCAGCCAATAGCCCAGCACCGCGCTACGCTCGACCAAGCCGATTTCACAGCCCAGCGCTTCGGCCAGGCCAGCGGGCGCAGTGGCGGCCTGGGTGGCAGCCAAAGGAAAATCCAGCTCGATCCAATCGCCCTCAAAGCGAGCCGTGAGCTTGCCGCTGCGGGTGATAAATTCGGCAGGCTGATTGATAGCCAAATAGCCTTCCGTCCAGAGCACATGGGCCGTGGCCAAGGTGGCATGGCCACAGAGATCAACTTCTACAGTGGGGGTAAACCAGCGCAGGTGATAGCCATCTTCTTGATGAATGACAAAGGCGGTTTCTGAGAGGTTCATTTCAGCGGCCAGGTGGCGCATCCAGCTCTCGGGCTTAGGCTCTTGCAAAACGCAGACAGCGGCGGGGTTGCCGCCAAAGGGGCGATCGCTAAAGGCATCAACCTGCAAAATCGGCAGTGCAGTGGTTCTGGCCATACGGGACTCTAGGAAAAACGGTGGATTGGAGGTTGAGATCGCTGCTTGCAGCTTCTATTCAAACTGCCTGATCGCGGACCAAAATCCTTGGGAACGCAACATAGCGCAACCCTACAGGTCGCCAACTCGGCGAGACAGCCTGGGGCGGAAGCTGCTGGCTGGCTGGGGGCAAGAATGCCTAGGACAAACTAGACTGCTTAGCCTGAAACAAATGCATATTTGAAACCTCAACCCCTGGAAGGGCAATCAGAATGGTGCTGAACCCACGGAACCAATGCCATTCTCTGGCCGAAATCGCTTCCCCAACAGAGGCAGCTAGGTCAAATTGTAACGAGTACAGAATTGCCTATAAAAACTGTTGTGGTCCCTCCACTAAACTGCACCCATGCTCATCCAGCAGCAGCGTTAACCTGCCCCCCAGTTTCTACTCCCCAGTCCCACTCCCCCGGCCCTATTTCCTAACCAGCCACTCACAAAGATTCAGAAATCTGAACTCGCCAATCCAACTACGACTGGCCCAAATCACCGAAAGGCAACACCCGGCTCACCAGACCATCCACCGATTGCTTCAAAGCCCGCCGCCGTCGCCAATTGCGAAAGCGCTGCTCATACTCCTCGCCCTGCAAGCCATAGGTGCGACGTCCAGCCATGGCCAACCCCAGCCCCAGCCCCGCCGCCACATAGAGCGAAAAGCCCAAGCCGCCTCCCACCAAACAATCGATCACTATCACAAAGCCCGTGACGATGCCATACTTGATCGCCTTTTGCTGGAAGCGCTGCTGGCGATGCTGGTCAAACTGTTGCTGCATCCCCAACTGATCTTTCTGGATCAGCCAGAGGCGCTCCGCCTCCGCCAGCTCGCTGGGGCTAATGTGCATGTCCTCGGCAATTTCTAGGAGCTGGTCACGACTCAAATCGTCTTGGTTCTGGGTTTGGCGGATGATGGCCAGGCGCAGAATCTGCTGCACATCGTCTTGGCTGTAGGAGGGATTGCCCATGGGTTGCGAGGGGTGGCGGGGATTGGCTGGCCAAAAGGCGGTTTGCCCTCCACTGTGGCAGATGTTTCCCAGGGACAGCAAGGGAGATCGCGGGCGGATTTCCCGCCCTCACCCCGTGTTGCCCCAGGGAATGTCACCGGACACGACACAAAACTTCAAAGTTAGAGCAGTTTCCCAGGGAAATACGCGTAGGATCTCTGAAGATTTTTTTAAGCTCAAAACCATTCAGAACAAGCGTTTTGGCGGATGTGTGATCGACATCACTGCGTATTGTATCCTACGGAACTGTCAATCCCCGTCAAAAGTGGGCATATTGTAGGTGGCTCAACTTTAGCCGAGTCATCAACAGGGAACACACAGTTAACCGGCAAAGCCTCTTTGGAGGCAATGTCGGTTTTTTATTGGGCTGCGCTGGGGGCAGAATGGGCCAGCAGCATTGGCCCGTAGCGGCACTGGATCTGGTGCTGGATCTACGGTCAGCCAATTGGCCTCAGCCAATTGGCCGAGGCCCGCGCCAATTCCGGCAACATCCATGGCGCGCCGACCATCACGGGCCAGCCAGGCCCGGAGCGGCTACTGCAAAGGCCTCATCGTATTGCGCCAGGTCAGCTCTTTGCAGAGGGTGGCCAAGGCCCGCTGCTGTTCATGCTCGAACAAATTCAGACCCATCAGCTCTTGCAGCACCTGCTCGGTCAGATGGGCCGCAAAACTGCCGCCGTAGCGCAGCAGCAGACTGTAGTAGCGGAATTGGGGACGCTGCTGGGAATCGCGGTGGAACTGGGCGATCTCGCGATCGCCCATGCAGCTCACCGCCGTATTGACCGAAACCACTTCCCGAGGAATCCCCTGGATGCCATAGGGCAGCTCCCTCGCCGAACCATCGAGTCCAGCCGCCTCTCCAGGGGCTACTTCTAAGCCTGATCCAGGCTCTAGCCCAGGCTCCAGCGTTCCGATCAGCACCACCCCCAACAGCGTCCGGGTTTCATTGATCAAGTCCGGTGCAAACACTGGGTCCGGCTCGCTGGACAGCCGAGGACCATTGTTCAAAAACAATGGGTTGAGCAGTTGGGTGTTGTAGACAATGCCCACCACCGGGCGACGACGACATTGCCCAGCTTGACGAAGCTGCCAAAGCCACAGTCATCAGGCTGGGGTGGGTTGACCACGCTCATGGCATCGTGGAGCTGCACCACGTAGTCACAGTGGGAGTTGGACTTGACGACTTTGCCGAGTTCTAGGCGATCGCTCTGGGGATTGCTGCGCAGAAAGACCATGCTGGGGGTTCCCTAGGCTGGGGCGATAGCACAATTGTATCCCCATGGACCCAATGTATTATCCTCCAGCGAGTTCCCAGGTAGGCCCCCAGATAGACCTCAACAGGCCCGCAGGTTCTACCTAGAGCAGATGCTGATACCTCCCATCCTGCTGGATTTTCTTCAGCAGGGGCTTGATTTCCTGGGTGCGGGCCTTGTCCACAATCAGCGTGGCTTTGCCCGCCCGGACAATCACCACATCCCGCAGGCCAATGGTGGCCACCAGCTCGCCCTCGCCCTCGGCATAGACAATGCAGCCCTCGCTGTCGGTACTGGCATGGTTGCAGAGTTCGACATTGCGATCGCACTTTGCTTCAGCAACCGCTCGATCGCATTCCAATCCCCCAGATCATCCCAGCCAAAGGTGATCGGCACCACACAGGCGCGATCGGTCTTTTCCATCAGGGCATAGTCAATGCTCAGCTTGGTCAAGCTGGGATAGGCAGCGATGCCCTGCTCCTCCAAGGGACCAATAATCTCGGGCGCATGGCGGCGCAGCTCGGCCAGGGCGGTGCCAATCTGAAAAATAAACATGCCGCCATTCCAGCTATAGCGCCCACTGTCGATAAAGTCCTGGGCCGTCTGGGCATCGGGCTTTTCAGCAAAGCGGCTGACCCGGTGGGCCGGAAGGCCGCCGAAGTCCCCCAGGGCCTCGCCCTGTTCGATATAGCCGTAGCCCGTCGAGGGGAACGTGGGCTGGATGCCCAAGGTGGCGATCGCCCCCGCTTCAAGCTCAGCTCCGCCGCTGCGGCCACGGTTTGGAAAAACGCCGGTTCATCCTCAATCCAATGGTCCGCCGGGAAAAACCCCAGCACCGCCTCCTCGCCATAGTGCTTCGCAGCCTCCAGGGTGGCCCAGGTGACCGCTGGAGCCGTGTCCTGGGCCTGGGGCTCCACCAAGAGATTGCGCTCGGGCAGGGCGGGGAGCTGCGATCGCACCCCCTCCGCCAGGTGGGCAGCCGTCACCACCCACAGATCCTCCCAGCCCCCCGCCATGGTCTGGAGCCGCTCAGCGGTCATCTGGAGCAGGCTCTGGCCGCTGCCATCCAGGCTCAAAAACTGTTTGGGATAATCCCGGCGACTGAGGGGCCAGAAGCGCTCGCCCTTGCCCCCGGCGAGAATCATGGGAATGACCTTGCTGTCCATGCTGTGAAACTTTCCTCTGCTGTGTTAGGTCTGTCAATTGCGTATCCACAAAATTACAGTACCCATCGGGATGCAGTCGGGTTGAATACGTCAGTTCAATAGCTCCATTTCCCAACTCGACAGCCCTAGCAACTCGGCAGCCTGGTGGGCCATTCAGCCCCAGGCCCCAACCCCCCCCAGAAACGAATTTCAGCCCTGCACTTTAGCGCTCTGGGATTTGGGGCTATAGTGAGCGAGGTAACAGATTATAAACTGCCCCTTCAGTGTGAGCCCTTAAAGACCCGCAAGCCAATCTCAGCAAAGCCCTGGAGACGTCTAAACATCACCTCAGCATTGCCGATTCTTTGACTCTGCTCCAATCCCTAGACTGTCCCCCAATCCCCCACGGGCCAGCCTGGCTGGGACTAGGATCAAGGTCGAGCACCCCGGAATAGATGCAGGGTTCGCCCCCTACCTGTGCTCAGTAATTTAATCTACATTCAAGTTCATTCTGAACACGGAAATGCGAGCTCGTGAACTATCCAGCCCCTGCTCCACGCCAGTCTTTGCTAAAAACGCTGTTTTGGCGCACGACCTACACCGCCTGCGCCGTTTTAGCAACGTCCCTGGGCGTCTTCATTTCCCTCTCGATTCCCCTGCCTGGCTCAGGTTCGGCTTCCTCGGAGGGTGAAATACTTAGGGAGGGCGGTATCATGCGCCCCCTGGCCCGGCCCGTGAATGTCCTGATCATGGGCATCGATGAGGTGCCGGAGGTGGAGCCGGGCTCGGAGGAGAGCTTTTCGGGGCGCAGCGATACGATGTTGTTGTTGCATCTAGATCCCGCAGCGGAAAAGGTCTCGGTGCTCTCGATCCCCCGCGATACCCAGGTCGAGATCCCAGGCTATGGCCGCACCAAAATCAATCATGCCAACTGGATGGGAGGGCCTGCCCTGGCGCGGGATGTGATCAACCACAACTTCAATGATGTGCAGATCGATCGCTACTTGCGGGTCAATACCGGTGCCTTTCAGGCGATTGTGGATGCGATCGGCGGCGTGCGGGTGTTCGTCCCCAAGGACATGTACTACGTCGATCAGACCCAGGGTCTGGAGATCGACCTCAAAGAAGGGTGGCAAACCCTGGATGGTGACCAAGCCGAGCAGTTTGCCCGGTTTCGCAACGATGCCTACGGGGACATTGGCCGGGTCCAGCGCCAGCAGACCCTGCTCAAGGCCCTGCGCCAGCGATTTACCAATCCAACGATTGTGGCGCGCCTGCCCCAGCTCCTGGGCATTGCCAAGGACTATACCAACACCAACCTGAGCCCGGATGAGCTGACTGCCTTGATTCGCTTTGGCCTCCAGCTCACCCCCGAAACAATGCAAATGGTGATGCTGCCGGGGCGGGCCAGTGAGGTGGGGGAGTTTAATTCCAGCTATTGGATCATGGATGAGGCCAAGCGGGACAGTATTTTGGCCAGCTACTTTGATGTGCAGCCCCCGGCGGATTTCGCGGGCCAGACGGGGGCTTGGGACAAGGTCTCCAGCAGCCAGTCCCCCTACGACACCCAGATTGCGATCCAAAATGCCTCTGGCCGCCCCGACCAGGGCCACCACATGGCGGATTATTTGCGGGAGCTGGGGTTTAACTCGGTCTATGTGGTCAATGATTGGCCCGATTCCCTCGAACAGACCGAAATTATTGTGCAGCAGGGGGATCTCGATGCAGCCCGCTTGGTGGAACGGCGTTTGGCGATCGGGGCTGTCAGTTCGGATTCGACGGGGGATCTGGAATCGGAGCTGACGGTGCGGGTGGGTCGGGATTGGGAGTCGCCCTATTGGTGATCTATGGAGAATTGAGCTAGAGGCAGCAGGGGCGGCGCTGGCTTGGCGCGCAGGATTGAATAGGGTGAAATTTCTGGGGATGGGGCGATCGCGCGATCGTTTCCCTAAGCTGCTGGGTTTACTAAAACAGAGTCTGTTCGGGAAATGCTGACCTAAAGCCCAAAGAGCCGAGGTTCAGGGCTTCGGCAGCGCATCGCCAATCCCCTTGTCGATCGCCCCCAGCCCCAGCCAGACCCCATGACCTATTGTCTCCGCGTTGCCGACCTGCCTGCTTCCGAGCGCCCTCGGGAACGACTACTCGCAGAGGGAGTCCGCGTCCTCTCCAATGCTGAACTGTTGGCCATTCTGCTGCGCACTGGCCAAGGAAAGGGCAAGCTCTCCGCCGTGGGCCTGGGAGAATACATCCTCCACAGCCTCAGCCACAATCAGCGCGATCCCATCGCCGCCCTGCGCCAGGCTTCCATCGCTGAATTGACCGCCCTGTTGGGCGTTGGCCCCACCAAAGCCTGTACGATTCTCGCGGGCATTGAGCTGGGCAAGCGGGTCTACCAATCTCGCCCCCTGGAGCGGCTGCCCCTGGAGAGCCCGGAGGCGGCGGTGGCCTACTTGGCTTCGGAGCTGATGTGGGAGAGCCAGGAGCATTTTGCGGTGCTGATGCTGGATGTGAAGAATCGCCCCATCGCCACGCGGGTGATTACGATTGGCACGGCGACGGAAACCTTGGCCCATCCGCGCGAGATTTTTCGGGAAGTGATTCGCAATGGGGCCACGCGGGTGATTGTGGCCCATAACCATCCCTCGGGCAGCGTGGAGCCCAGCAGTGAGGACATTGCCCTCACTGGCCAGTTGCTCTCCGGAGCCCAGATTCTGGGGGTGCCCCTGTTGGACCATTTGATTTTGGGTGGGGGGGCCTTCCGCAGTCTGCGGCAGACGACGGAGCTTTGGGAGGATTATCCCCAGGGCCTATGAAGCGGAGGGGGATGGATGAATTTAGTAGGCTCGGAAGCGGCGATCGCCCCGCAATTGGACCAGCTCAAACTGGTCCAGCCACTGCTGGAAGCCAGGCCGAAACTGGGGATCGCACTCCCGCTGCTGAAGGTTCTCCGCCAGCAGCGCCACATAGGCCTCCCGCTGGCGGATCAAAATGGCGCTGTAGGCCCCGCAGGAGGCCTGGGCAAAACGGCAATCGCCCAGGGCCAGGGCATCCATCAGCAACCAGCGCAGGCCCAGTAGCTGGAAGATTACCTGCTCCCAACGCTCCAGGCTGAGTTGTGCAGTGGTGAAATATTCCAACGGTAGGCCATTGGTATCGAACAGCATGGCTCCGGTCAGATAGGCTCGGTAGTCTGGGGGAGGAGGGGGATGCCAGTCGGGGATGGGATGGCTGGGGGAGGATGGGCGATCGCCCCCCGCCGCCCCTGGCTTGGCGGGCAGCGGAGGGCGGGGATTGGATCGCGGTGGGAAAACCTGCATCACCATGGGCGCACAGTGGTGGGAAGAAAAATGGTGGTGGGAAGAAAACGGTGGGAAGAAAACGGTGGGCGCAAAATGGAACGAGGGGATCGGTCGAGACTGGGCCATGCCCGCTTTGAGCGCCTTCCCCTTGGGTTAGGTTGCCCAGATCTCGCCCGCCGATCGAGGGTTTGCTCTGGTTCGGTTTCAGGTCAGCTCTGTCAACCAGTTCGGTTCCAGCTCGGGCCGTTAGGGCTTGATGTAGGTCTCCCGCTGTAGGTCTCCCGCTGTAGGTCTCCCTGTGAATCTCCCAGGGCGCAACTGCCCCTCAGGGCTCTCCAGCAGCGGACTCCAACAGCCCAGGCAGCTCCACCTCTCCCTGGGCCTCGCAGGCAAACGAACGCGCCCGCCAGCTCGCCCAATCCACCTGATCCAACCGGATCAGACCTGGGCAATGGGGCTGATAGACTTGGCTGACCACCGCCCAGGCCAGCCCCCGCAGCCAATCCACCCCCGTCTTCAAAGGCGATTCCCGGTTGCCGGGCCGTCCGACTTCCTCAGCGGGACTGGCACTGAGCCAAATCCCGTGGCTGCCTAGAATAATTCGGCCCAGGCCGAGGGCGCGGCGTTGGTGGTTGCCGGAGGTAATGAGCTGGACGTGGCGCAGGCCCCAGCCCCGCAAAATCGGCAGGCTAAAGCGGTAGTTATCCAGCGTCGAGCGAGCACAGGGTTCGAGCCAGGTGTTGTTCTTGGGGGCGGGTTCGCGCTCGAACAGGCTCCAAATGCAGGGATCGGGAGAACCCGCCGAAATCAAGATCGGCCAATCGGGGTGGGCTTGGGCTTGGCTGGCAGCCTTCATCTCCCGGCGAATGCTGCCCCCCAGCACCAAAATCCCATCCACGGGCTGTTGGGCGGCTTGGTGCAACTGGCCCATGCGGTGGAGGATCAGCATCAGCCCCAAACCCCAAGCCGCAAGCTTGAGCCTGGTTCTGGGGCGATCGCCCTGCCGCCCCGCTGCCTGCCCTGCCGATCGCAAACCTAACCGCCCCAGCAGACGCCCAGTCAGACGTCCAGTCAGACGTCCAGCCAGGCACATTCCGGGGGAATGGAACTTTTTCACAGGGAGCTGAAGTCCTAGGAGAGGGAGTCAGTGCAATTGGCCAGCGCTATCTACCCGCGCCATCGGCCAGTCCCATCAAAGCCAGGTCGCCCCAGCCAGGTCATCCAGGCCAAATCAACGCAATCCAGAGCATCCAATCCAGCGCAGCCAATCCACTGGCTGAACTGGCACAGCCCCCTAGGGTTTTCTTAAATTGCCCTTTAGTCTGGGAAGAACTGCGCCCAGAGCCTTGCTGGAAAGGCTAGCCTATACCTTGTAGAGGCTTTACCCGGCACGGCCAGAGAGATAAAACCCAGAAAGACGAGACGATGGCTGATCATTACAGCCTTGGTTCGGCCTTCTGCTCAGGTCTTACAGTTCCCATTCAGTCGCTTCTGCTCACCCAATTTCCATGAAGCTATTCAAATCTTTCGCCCCAGCCCAGGCCGCACTCTTCGCAGGCGCGATCGCCACCACCTTTTCCCTCTCGCTCATCGCTCCGGGCAGTTCCGTGCGGGCCGCCTGGCAGGATAGCCCCAAGGCCGTAGTGGACCAGGCCTGGCAGATCGTCAACCGGGAATATGTCGATCCTTCCTTCAACCAGCAGGACTGGCAGGAGGTGCGCAGCGAACTGTTGAGGGCTGACTATGGCGATCGCGAAGATGCCTACGAAGCCCTGCGCACCGCCCTCAAGACCCTGGAGGATCCCTACACCCGCTTCATGGACCAGAAGCAATATGAATCCCTCACCGACCAAACCTCGGGTGAACTCTCCGGCGTGGGTATGCGTCTGACGGAAGATGAAAAGACCAAGGTCTTGACCGTGGCCTCCCCGATCAAAAATTCCCCAGCCATGGCTGCGGGCGTCAAAGCCGGGGATCAAATCCTCAAAATCGATGGGGTCTCCACCAAGGGCATGACCGTGGAAGAGGCGGCTGAGAAGATCCGTGGCCAGGAGGGCAGCCAGGTCGAGCTGGAGTTCTCCCGCGAAGGCAAGTCGATCGTGCGTAAACTCACCCGCGCCCGCGTCGAAATTCCCAGCATCGAATTTAGCATTCGCCAAGAAGGCCCCGAGCGGGTGGGCTACATCCGCCTCAGCCAGTTTACCTCCCACGCCGCTGAGGAGATGCAGGCCGCGATCAAGGAACTCAATAGCGAAGGAGCCGATGCCTTTGTGCTGGACCTGCGGGGCAATCCCGGCGGCCTGCTCTACGCCGCTATCGATATTTCGCGCATGTGGATCCAGGAAGGCGACATCGTCAAAACGGTGGATCGAGATGAGAAAGATGACAAGATCAAGGCCAACAACACGGCCCTGACGGATCTGCCCCTGGCTGTTTTGGTGGACAAGGGCTCGGCCAGCTCCAGTGAAATTCTCTCCGGCGCACTGCAAGACAATGGACGGGCCACCATCGTGGGCACCACCACCTTCGGCAAGGCGCTGGTCCAATCGCTCCACCCCCTGGCCGATGGCTCTGGTATTGCCGTTACCATTGCCCATTACTACACCCCCAAAGGCACCGACATCAGCAAGAAGGGGATCAAGCCGGATGTGGAGGTTTCGCTCTCGGAGCAGGAGCAGGAGCGTCTGGCGAATAATCCTGAGGCGATCGCCACGATGGAAGATCCCCAGTATGCCAAGGCGATCGAGCTGCTGAGGAAAGCAAATTAAGCCGACGGAAAAAATCAAAAAACCTCAGCGACACCGTTGCACAGCCTGGACCGGGGGAAAGCTCATCTCCCCAGCCCAGGCTGTTTTAGTTTGGTCTTATTGGAGTCTGTGCCTGGGCCTTTGTCTGGGCTTTTGCCTGGGCAGGTTCCAAGCGAACAACCATTTGATCTACCACGGGATTGAGCTGTTCCAAGCTGCTGTGGCTAGAGGGAAAGAGCTCATCCCCAAGGACTGATTGAAAGGCTTGGGGGTTGCGGCGCACCTGGGTCTGGCTGGGCTGGAGTTGAATGAACAACTTGTCTCGATAGTGGGCCAGCCGCCTTTCATCCAACAGAACTGTACCCCCGTGATCCCAAGCGAAGCCATAGATCTGAAACGGGCCTAGAATCCGCTCCAGCTCTTTGAGGGAGAGACCCACATGGATCCCTTCGGGCGTGTGCCAGTCTGGACCCAGTTCCCGCACTTCCACAATCTGCTGGCGTCTCGCATCGGCCCAAACCACGGTGAAGGACTGGCGCTTGCCCAAGTCCACGGTGGTGCTTGGCTGGGTGATCCCCTCGCCCAGGGAGGCTTCCCCATCCACAAGGCGAGCTGGTTCAAATAGTTGGGCGAGGTCGCCATAGCTGGTGTTGGCTGTGACCGGGCCTACGGACTGGCCTGGGATCAGCAGGGTATCGAAGGGGATGGCCTGCTCCAGGGGAATGGGCCGCAGTGCAGCGGGCAGAATGTTGAAGGCTAGCACTGGCTCCGTTGGATCCGTGGCTTGAAGATGCACCCCAAGGGCGATCGCCAGCAGGCTAATGGCCGTGGTAGAAAATTTGAGCATCATCGTCTTCATGGGCTAACCGTCTTTATGCCTTGATCAGCCTGATGCCTTGATCAGCCTGATGCCTTGAGCAGCCTGATGCCTTGAGCAGCCTGATCACAGCGTTGCAGCCCTAGCCTCCCAAGGTCGAGGCGCTGAGCTTGATGCCAAAGGCGCTGGAATAATCCCGTAGAATCAGAGACTAGCGATCAAGACAACCATTGACGCCCCCTAGGACTTCATTACATATGACTTCATGACAGCCCAAAAGGATTCCGGTCACAGCGGATTAGGTCCACAAGCCGCTTCCAGTGGTCAGTAACCATTTTTTTTCCGTGACCATTTGTTTTCCGTGACCATTTGTTTCCAGTGACCATCCAGTAACCGTTTGTTTCCAGTAACTATCTGCCATGACCGTTACCTCCCCCAAAAACTTGACCACCGCTGAGCTGGCCCAGAAGACTCGCCGGGCAGCCCAGCAGTTGGCAGCCCTGTCGAATGGTGAGCGGAATCGGGCCTTGGCTGGGATCGCCCAAGCCCTGGAGGAGGCCAGGGCTGATATTGAAGCCGCCAACCGGGCGGATCGAGAAATTGCCAAGATTGAGCAGATCCCAGCGGCCCTCTACGCTCGCCTCAAGCTCGATGGGAGCAAGCTGACCGGGGCGATCGCGGGCCTGCGCGATGTTGCCCGCTTGGCGGATCCCATTGGCCAGGTGCAAATCCAGCGACGGTTGGACCAGGGGCTGGTGCTGCGGCGGCTGGCCTGCCCCGTGGGGGTGCTGGGGGTTATTTTTGAAGCCCGGCCCGATGCTGTCATCCAGATTGCGGCCCTGGCCATCAAGTCCGGCAATGGCGCAATCTTGAAAGGGGGCCGGGAGGCGGTGCGCTCCTGCAAAGCCATTGTCCAGGCCATCCAAGCGGGCCTCATCAGCAGCGGCATTGATCCGGCGGCGATCCAGCTCTTGACCAGCCGGGCTGAGATTGCTGAACTGCTGAGGCTGGAGCGCGATGTCGATCTGATCATTCCGCGCGGGTCCAATGCCTTCGTGCGCTACGTCCAGGACAACACGCGCATTCCGGTCCTGGGCCATGCCGATGGCATCTGCCATCTCTACGTAGATGCCAGCGCCGATCTGGACAAAGCCGCTGGGATCGCCCTCGATTCAAAGTGCCAATACCCTGCGGCCTGCAATGCGATCGAAACCCTGCTGGTCCATCGCGATCTGCTGCCCCAAGGTCTGGCGGCGGTGCTCACACCGCTCCACCGCGCCCAGGTGGCCCTGCGGGGAGATGCCGCGACGATCGCCGCCCTAGGCGATCAGTTTCCCATTGCCCCTGCCCAGCCCGAGGATTGGAGCACCGAATATGGGGAGCTGATCTTGGCCATCAGAATCGTGGATGATCTGGAGGCGGCGATCGCCCACATCAATGACTACGGCTCCCACCACACCGACTGCATCGTCACCGAAACCGCCGCCGCCGCCGAACAGTTTTTGGCCCAGGTCAACAGCGCGGGCGTCTACCACAACTGTTCGACCCGCTTTGCCGATGGCTTTCGCTATGGCTTTGGCGCAGAGGTGGGGATCAGCACCCAGAAGCTGCCGCCGCGTGGGCCGGTGGGCCTGGAGGGCCTGGTGACCTACAAATATCAATTGGTGGGCGATGGCCATGTGGCCGCCAGCTATGGGGGGGAGGCGGCCAAGCCGTTCTTGCATGAGGATTTCTGAGGGCGATGATGGAGTGACGGGGGAGTGACGAAGGAGTGAAGATATCGAGGGAGTGAAGATATAGAGTGACCAGCTCCGATTCGATTTTGATGGCTCAGCTTTCCCCATTCAGGGTTTCTCGGTTTTCTATGGATCAGCTTCACATCAACGGTCTGCGCTGCTACGGCTACACCGGCTATTTGCCCGAGGAAACGCGCCTGGGCCAGTGGTTTGAAATCAGTCTCACCCTCTGGCTCGACCTCACCCAGGCCGCCCAGAGCGATCGCCTCGAAGACACCGCCGACTATCGCCAGGTGATTGATGCCGCCCGGTCGGTGGTGGAACAGCAGGTGTTCAAAACCGTGGAGCGCCTGGCCGGGGCGATCGCCCAAAGCCTCCTCGACCTCGACCGCTTCAGCCAGGTCCAGGTGCGCTTGACCAAGCTCTCGCCGCCGATCCCCAACTTCAGCGGTTCAATTACGGTGGAGCTGAAGCGATCGCGCTGAGGGGCCTAGTACGGTAGGGCGCTGAATGGTCTCCGCAAGATTGCGCATAGATATGGAAATAGAACCGCATTTGGGCTGAACTTTATTTTTATTTCTTGAACAAGTATTTGACGCAGATTTTGTTTCCAAAAAATAATTTTTCAAAAGGCAATCAAAGGATTTTTCATTCTCAAAATATTTTTTAATTCCCTCAACAATGAGTGGGAAATGCCTAGGGATTGTGCTGTCGGCTCCGTATTCTTTGCAGACAAATATTTCTGTGAAAGTCCGCCAAAACGATTGAATCCGTTATTCCAGGCGGCTTGCAGTCAGACAATTTTTCGTTGGTCGTCAAATAAAGTTGTCTTCAATATCTATTTCTTTGGAGTAATTACGGCATTCCGCGAGGGGCTGACTCAGAATCTTCTCTGATGCTGATGTAGATGCGCTCTTGCTAATTTGATGGGGAACGATAAGCGCAGGCTCACGACCTCGGAATAACAAGCGGTAAGCCAATATGAACAGTATCGAAAAAATCGTTCAGCAAGCCATTCAAGATGGTTATCTGACCCCTGCAATGGAAGCTGAGGTGGGTCGCATTTGTGACACTGCCTCCGAACTTTCCATTGAAGAATATATGGCCTTGGATCGCCTCATGGGCGCATTGCTGACGGGCGAAGTGGTGGCGGTGCCCCGCAAGCAGTTTATTAACGTCATGGAGGAGCTGGTGCTCACCGAGGCGATCGCCCTTGTCGGCGAAATCGAAGCCAACAGCGATCGCACCCTCGATCTGGGCGACATCGCCGCCTATGCCCTCAACCGCCTCCCCCCCCTCTACGCCACCACCGAAGAGGGAGCCCACTTCCAGCGCAACCGTGCCCAGGAGCAACTGCGGGCGTTGATTGTCCAGCAGGTCAATGAGGCGATCGACCACAGCCTCCACCGCCCAGACTTCTTCCCCGAGCGCCAAGCCATCAACAAAAATGCTCCCGCAGGCGGCAGCATTCTGGAGCAGGTGACCTCGCTGTTGCGCACCTATGCGCCAGACTTGGATGAGCAAGCGGGCAAAGGTCAGCCTGTGGCGGTCTTGGGCTAGTTCCGGTCCACACACAGGTCTACACACAGGCACCGTTCCAGCGGGCCTGGGCTCCGAGGGCGCGATCGCCCAGCGCGAGATGGCGCGCCAAACACTGCTCGATTCAAGGTCGTGAAACCAGCCAGTCCAGGGGGGCCATTTTCCCGCCTGGACAAACTAGGGGTCCATCCAGGTGTGCATTACCCAGACTTCAACCAGCCAGGCCAGTCAACTCAAGCCGCCACCAAGCGGGCCTTGTATTGGCGCTCGAACCAAACCCCCGCTGCCAACACCGCCAAGCCGCAGAGCGCAAACACCAGGGCCTTGAGCGTCAGCCCGGCATCGTACTCAAAGGTACGGGTCAAAATCTCGACCACTAGCAGCGCCATGCCAAACCAAAAATAGGGTCGCAGCCCCAGGGCCAGGCCATCGCGGATCAGCCCGATCGCCAGCAGCGCCAGCAAGACATTCACCATCCAGGAAGCCACAATCGGCAATTCACCCACCAGGCCAGTCCAGAGAATGAGCACCACGGGCAAGACAATCAGCAGGGCCACCAAGCCACTGTTGAGGGCTCGCCGCTTTCTCCCAGAAAAGGCCTGGCCCCCTGAAAAGACTTGGCCCCCCGAAAAGACATTGGCTCCAAGCCTCAGCCCACCTCCCAGGCTAGCCCCCCGGCGCAGCAGGTGCAGCCACCCCAGCTTGGCCCAGATCAAGAGCAACAGCTCATCCAGCAGCCAAATCCAGTGGGCAGGCTCGGCGCTAAAGCTGCCGCCACTCCAAGGCTGGGCCCAAAATCCCCGGAAGGAAATGATGTAAAGACTGAGGGCGAGACCGACCAGGGCCAAGGCCCGAGCGATGGGTTGGAAGCGATCGCCCCTCCGGCTCCCTGGCTCCTGGGACGCATCCCGGCCCGCCGTCCAGCGGCGGGTCAACCGCCAAGCCTGGGCATCGTAGGACCAGAGCAGAGCCACGGGCAAAAACAGAGCCAGGGCCGCTCCCAGCCAATCCGGCACCTCCCCTGTCAGAAAAAGCACATTTAGCGCCACCGTGGGAGCCAACGCCAAACCGGCCAGGCCAAACAGCCAGCGGGAGCGGCACCAGCGGGCCAGGGGCACAAACCAGCCCAAAATCATCAGCGGCATGAAGGCAATCATGCCCTCCCAAAAGCTCTGGGGGAGCCAATTTTCCCCGAGCTGGGGCAGGGCCTGGGTGAAGTAGCCCACCAGGATCAAAATCAAGGCGGCGATGCCGAGGGAAGCCAGCCGCAGGCCCGTCGCCATCAACACCCCGCAAAATCCCCAGACCAAAAACAGCTCGTAGGCCGGTCCCGATGTTGGTAGAAAATCTGGGTCAGCAAGCCCAAGTTGGCTCCCAGCAGCAGCACCGCCAATAGCAGCAGGGCATGGCCCCAGCGCTGGCGCGATCGCCCCC
>JAAUQQ010000341.1 GCA_012032745.1 Synechococcales cyanobacterium RM1_1_8 | reverse complement strand
AATTCAAGTGGCCACCTGCACGGACTCCGGCCCCCAGCGTCAGCAGAATGAACGATGCCTGCTTGCCCCAGGGCGGCACCTTTCGCATGACCCGCCCCGGTCCCCAATCCATCACCCTAGTCTGCGATGGCCTGGGGGGCACGATGGCGGCGAAGTGGCTTCCCAGCTTTCGGCGGATCGGATCCACCGCTATTTGCAAACCCCGAGCAACCTTGAAGATACGACCCCAGGCATCGCCATGCAGCGGGCGGTCCACCAGGCCAATGAACAGCTGCTCCAGCGCAACAACAACGAGCAGCGGTTCCTGCGCCAGCGCATGGGCACCACCGTGGTGATGTCCTGGGTGGTGGAGCATCTGACCTACCTGGGCCATGTGGGCGACAGCCGCATCTACCGAGTTACGCCAGCGGGCTATTCCCAGCTCACCGTCGATGATGATGTGGCCTCCCTTTCGGTGACCCAGGGGCAGACTGTCTATCGCCATGCGGTGCGTCCTTCGGCCTCGGGGGCCTTGACCCAGGCCTTGGGTATTACGGAGCCGGAGCATCTGCGACCAACGGTTCAGCGCTTTTTCTTTGATGATGAGATGCTGCTGTTGCTCTGTTCCGATGGGGTGAGCGATCGCGATCGCGTCGCCGAAGTCTGGAGCCGAATTCTACAGCCCGTCTTCACCGAAAAGGTAAACGTGGCGGTCTCCGCCAAGCAACTCCTGGAGGCCGCCAACCGCCTCAATGGCCACGACAACGCCACCGTCGCCCTGGTCCATTGCACCGTCAAGGAACAGCCCTTGCCGGAGATTTCCCCGCTGATGGCCCTGCTCTCGGCCTACCCTCTGGCGAAGTCTGGCCGCCAGCCATTGCCATTGTCGGCGGCCCTGGCCTCAGCCGATTCCCTGGCCAATTCCCTGGCCGATTGCCCGGCCAATTCCCCCGGCAGTTCCCCGTCCGCCTCCCATCCCATCTCCCAGGCCGAGGCTTTCTCCCAAAATGCCCCGGCCACCGCCCTGCGATCGCGCCGCCCTCGCCTGCGCTCCCCGCGAGCCCTGCCCCTGGCGATCGCCCTCTTGGCCATCTGCACCCTGGGCACCCTGGCGGGGCTGGGATATCAATGGCTGAATAGCAGGCCCGCCTCCACCCGCACCCCAGGGGCGGAAGCCAACGCCCAGCGCAGGGTTCCCGCTTTAGCCTCCGCTTTGGTGCAGTGACGCCCCTGGTCCAGGCCCCTGGGCCAGCCCTCTGGACCAAACGTTGCTCAGCTCAGACGCCTCCGCCTTTGCCTCTCCAAAACCCGATACACTGGGAACCCTAAGGGTATGGTCATTTCGCTCAGCGTTTTCCCCTTGCTTCTAAGCCTCCATGCCTGGGTTTGATAATCCCTGCTTGAATATTGCGATCGCGCCCTGGTGGCTTCCGAACCCGGTCACTGGGCCACCTGGGTGTTGCAAGCGCCCTATCCAGGCGGCTATGTACACCACGATCGCCATTGGCAGGACAGCCTCGACCAAGCCTGGAACAACTGGCGGGTCATGTTTGCCAGCCAGGATGCTGCGCTGCAAGTGGAGCCGATTGATTTTTCTGCGACCCCTGTGGAGGGCAGCTACAGCAGCCGCCTGATGCAATACCTGGGCCTGGAGCTGTGGCAATGGCTGATCCACGGCCCCATCCACACGGCCTATAGCCAAAGTCGCGGCATCGCCATGGGCCAGGGCAAACCCCTGCGCCTGCGCCTAGAGCTGCGCAACCCCGAACTGGTCAGGCTGCCCTGGGAAATCATGCAGCCCCAGGTGGGCACCCAGGCGATTTCCCTCAGCCAGCAGGTTTTGTTTAGCCGCACCACCAGCGATGTCGATCCGCTGGTGCCGCCACGCCTCAGCCAGAGCCTCAGGGTGCTGTTGGTCCTGGGCCAGTCCGGTCAAGACACCCCCGAGCTGGAATTGGCCTCCGAAGCCCGCATCCTGGCCGAACACCTGCGCAACCCCGCCCAGCTACGCCCCGGCAGTACCGGCTTTTCTGCGGCCTGCCAGGTGGATACCCTGATTCAGCCCTCCGCCGCCGCCCTCGTCGAACAGCTCGAAACCGGCGGTTACAGCCTATTTTTTACGGTCGGCCACGGCATCACCGCTCCGGCGGGGGGGCGGCTCTTGCTCAATGCGGAGGACACCCTCAGCGGCACAGAGCTGGCCCAGGTTTTGACCCGCTGCCAGGTGGCGGTGGCGGTCTTCAACTCCTGCTGGGGAGCCCAGCCCTACCAAGCCCAGACCGAGGCGGGGGAGCTCGAAACCGTGCCCCGCAGCAGCCTGGCGGAGGTGTTGATTCACCACGGCGTCCCAGCGGTGCTGGCCATGCGGGATACGATCGCCGATGGGGAAGCCCTCTGTTTCATTGAAGCCTTTGCCCAGTCCCTGGGCGATCGCTGCCCCGTGGATCAAGCCGTCGCCATGGCCCGCCAGCAGCTCCTCACCCTCTATAAGTTCAACCAGCCTGCCTGGACCCTGCCGGTATTGTATATGCACCCTGAGTTCAACGGCGAGCTGATGGAGCGATCGCCAGCAACACAGAGCTGCCCACCACCAGCCCCACCACCCAATGGCACGAAGCCCGCTGGCCCCTAGCCCAGTTGCGGATGCTCGACGATCCCCTAAAGCTCTGGAGGCTGCGGGGCGGCCTGATGCGCGTCGGTCGTCGCCCCGAAAATGATGTGGTGATTGAAGAGCCCTGGGTCTCCCAAAAACATGCGGAGCTGATCTGCCGCATGGGCATGGAAGGGGAAGCCCCCAGCTACCATTTGCGTGACTTTTCCCGCTACGGCACGCTGATCTGCGCCAAGGCGGGCTGGCAGCGGGTCCACCATCAGGAAGTCCTGTTGCAGCCGGGCACCCGGCTGCGCTTTGGCAGCAACCAGGGCAAAATGCTGGAGTTTGTCGTGCAGACCTTTACGGAGGGCGACACCCACTATTGATCAAATCAAATTGATCAAATCAAATTGATCAAACCAAGGCCATACCGAAATCAGACCGATGTTTCTGGCTCTAAAGAGGGAATATTAAAAGCAACACTCGGGGTTTAATAGTCTACGGGAGCGATGGAACCATTCCCCCAGGGCGGTTCCCAAAACCGGGCTCTCCCACCCTGTCCTCAGCCTGCCTTTTCCAAAATCCTGCGAAATCCCCTAGGCCTGATCTGTAGAGATTGCTATCGAGGCTGCAACACCGGATACGGTTTTGACGCCCCCTAGGGGGTCAACCTATTCTCACCCACCGCCCTCGATATCCTAGCGAGATCCGCTGAATGGACCTATCCTGGCCCCATTCCTTGGATGCCTATTTCCAGGAGTTGAGCGATGAATCTAATTGTTATGTCAAACCCCGATTCCAAAACAAACGCCGAAGCAGAGCTGCTCAAGACAGTTCTGGAGTCCGAGCTACTGGCCGATGCGCCCTACCCCTGGCAGGGTGCCGCCGCGCTGGAGTATTTTGCTCGCCTAGAACAGTCCGTTCCAGCCCTGGAGCCGAACGCCGCTGAGGCCGAGCAGTTTTTCCAGCGCTTGGATAGCCTCTGGGCCCAGTCCGCACCTCGGCCCGAGGCGCAGCACCAGGGCGTTGCGCTGGCTCAGCAGCTTGCCAGCCGTTGCATTATTGTTCCCAGCGCGATCGAAGCGATCGCCGCCCAGGCAAATGCCCTGATCGGCAGCAGCTCTCCCGGCTGGATCAGCTTGTTGCCTGTGTTGAAGGCCTGTTGCCCCGGTGGGATGTCGAAGACCTCCAGGTGATGGCGCGGCCCTATGCCTACGCCATGCGCTCTGAGAAGCCGAAGCTGCCCGAGAATGTCGATTGGGAATCGCTTTCAGAGATGGAGCAAGGGCGCTTGGCCCTGGCCATTGCCAACTGGATCATGACCGAGCTGGAGCACCGCAAGGATTGATCCCCAGAGATTGATCCCCAGAGATTGATCCCCAGAGGGTCGATTTGGTTCGCACCCCAGGTTGTATCGCTTTGCCATCGCTCAATTCCTGGTTCGTGGGCTGTTTGCCCAAGCCTCGCCCAGTTGCTGCGGGCGAGGCGTTTTTTGTGGGGAAATGCCTCCCTAGCCCTTGACGCCGCTTCCGGAATCCGTCGGGACGATGTATTGCTGAAGGATTAAAAAGAAGGCCAGGATCGGCAAGATCGACAGCACCGCCCCCGCCGCCACCAGTCGCCAGTCCAGGGCCATGCCTCCGGCGAGGCGGGCCACCCCCAGGGGCAGGGTGTAGTTCTCCGGAGGGCCACCCAGCAGAACAATCAGGGGCCAGAGAAAATTGCTCCAGGAGCCAATAAATTCAAAAATGGCCAGAGTGGCTAGGGCCGGGCGCACCGCTGGGATCATCACATGCCACCAGATGCCCAGTTCGCTACAGCCATCGATGCGGGCCGCTTCTTCCAGCTCCTTGGGCACGCCCTGGAAGGCCTGGCGCATGAGGAAAATGCCAAAGGCAGAGGCCAGGGAGGGCAGCAGCACGGCCCAGTAGCTGTTGTTGAGCCCCAGTTTGACCACCAATACATAGAGCGGGATCATCACGATCTGGAACGGAATCATGATTGTGGCGACCACCAGGGAGAAGATCAGCTCCCGGCCCCTGAACGTCAGCCGGGCCAGGGGGTAGGCCGCCAGGGAACAAAACAGCAGGTTGAGGCCGACGGTGGCGAGGGCCAGCAGGGTGCTGTTCCAGAGGTAGTCGGCAAAGGGAAAGGTCTGCCAAACGGCGATGAAGTTGGCCAGGGTGGGCTGCTGGGGCAGGAGCTGGGGCGGAAATTGGAAGATGTCTTCGCCGGGGGATTTGAGGGCGGTGCTGAACAGCCAAAAGAGGGGGAAGAGCATTGCCAGGGCGATCGCCCCCAACAGGCCGTAGAGGCCGAGGGTTTTGAGCTGCTGGCGACGAACGAGGGTTTTTGGGGCGGCTTGGAGCATCGGGCTTGGGGTGGACCGGCGGGGGAGAAGGGCGATCGCGCATGGGCTATCGCTATCCTCCCATGAATGCCCCAGCGGGATACAGCGTTGCGATTTGAGCAGTCTGGTGACAGGTTTCTGGGGCAGCGGCCCGGTGGTCCCAGAGCAGAACTAGAAGCGATCGCGGCTGGATCCGGCCCACTGGGCTGTCCCCCGCGATGGGCTCTGGAGCATGGGCCTGGGGGCGATCGCCGCCCCCACCAAGTAACCCAGGGTACAAATGCCCAACCCCAGAATAT
>JAAUQQ010000010.1 GCA_012032745.1 Synechococcales cyanobacterium RM1_1_8 | reverse complement strand
GAGGATTCAGTATAGGCAATTTCTCTCACATTGCGGCGGGCCAGAATTGGGAAAGCTGGAAGGTAAGTCGAGATAGATGGGACTTCTGCCCCCAGTTCCCCCAGGCCGTTACAACGTGGGCCGTCCATGACGGTCTGTCCCAAGATCTGCCCCGCCAAGATCTGCCCCGCCAAGACCTCGCCGCTCTTGGCCCAGCCGCTTCCTTTTCACCTTCCAGCACCGCCATGACCCCATCGACCATTCCCTTCGTGGATCTCACTCCCCAGCACCGGCCCATCCAAGCTGATCTGGAACAGGCTTTCCAATCCCTGCTCTCCCGAGGAGACTTCATCATGGGCCAGGCGGTGGCCGACTTTGAGCGCGCCTTCGCAGCGGCCAGCGGTGCCAGCTATGGCCTGGGCGTGGCCAGCGGCACCGATGGTTTGGCCCTGGGGCTCCAAGCCTGTGGCATCGGCCCAGGCTGTAGTGTGTTGCTGCCGACCAATACTTTCGTGGCGACGCTGATTGGGGTGTTGCGCACCGGAGCCACGCCCATTTTGGTGGACTGCGATCCGGAAACCGGTTTGATCGATCTCGAAGCGGCAGCAGATTCGCTGCGGGAGGACACCCGAGGGCTGGTGGCGGTCCACCTCTATGGCCAGATGGTCTCCCCTGGGGAACTCTTGGCCTTTGCTGCCGCCCACAATGACTTGATCATTTTTGAAGATGCCGCCCAGGCCCACCTGGCCGAGCGCGAGGGCCACCGGGCTGGATCCCTGGGTCAGGCAGCGGCCTTTAGCTTTTATCCCAGCAAAAACCTGGGGGCATTGGGGGATGGGGGCATGGTGCTGACCTCGGATCGGGAGGTGGCGGAGCGGCTGCGCTGTCTACGCAACTATGGCGCTCCCCGCAAATATTTCCACACAGAATTGGGCACCAACTCCCGCCTGGATACGCTGCAAGCAGCGGTCTTGGCCTTGAAGCTGCCCCACCTGGCGCGCTGGAACCGGGAGCGCAACCGTTCGGCCCGGCTCTACGATGGGCTGCTGGCCGAGCGGCTGCCCCAACTGCGGCCCCTGGCAAACCTCAGCGGTCCGGGCCATGTCTATCACCTCTACATTGTGCGCTTGCCCCAGTTCCTCGATCGCCAACAGCTCCAAGCCGACCTAGATGACCTCGGCGTGCAATCGGGGGTGCATTATCCCCTGCCCTGCCATCTCCAGCCCGCCTTCCGCAACCTGGGCTACCGTCTGGGGGATTTTCCCCAGGCGGAGCTCCATAGCCATTCGATGCTGTCGCTGCCGATGTATCCCGGCTTGGCCGATGAGCAAGTGGAGCGGGTGGTGGCGGCGTTGGCTGAGGCGATCGCCCGCCAAGACAGCCCTGCACTGACCCAACTGCTGCCCATGGCCGAAACTGGGAACAGCGAAGCTGAAGTCCCAGATAGATCGCCGCCCCCGGATAGATCTGGCTTGCCCCTAACGGCTCCGGTCTCCACCAGTTCCTAGGGCATGTTCTAGCCGTTGCTCTTTACCCCGCTCGCCTGTCTCTCCCTGTGTTCCATCGCCCTCTTTGAGGATGACTCCCCATGTCTCCAGCTCCCTCGAACCCAACGCCCCAGCCCCGCAAGCTGCCTGCCCTGAGCGCCGGAACCTGGGCGACTTTAGCGGGCCTGGTGCTGATCTATGGTCCATTGCTCTATCACTGGGTCCATGGCTGGCTCTTTAAGAGCGTCAGCATTGAGCATGAATATTACAGTCATGGGATGTTGGGCTTGCCGCTGGCCGCCTACTATGTCTGGCAGCAGCGCCCCCGCTGGACTGCCCTGCCCGATCGCCATAATCTTTTCGGTGCGGTTCTGCTGGGTTTCGCAGCGGCGCTGTATTTCACCGGCCTGGCCGACTTGGTCAATCTGTCGCTGTGGGTTTTGCTCGTGGGCCTGGCGCTCTGGCTCAAGGGCGGGGCGGGGCTCAAGCTCCAAGCCTTTGCCCTGGTCCTGGTTTTGCTGGCGACGCCGACGGATTTGCCCTACTTGGTGACGACCCAGGTCTTGCCCCTCCAGCAGGCGATCGCCAGTTTGATTGGCCTGTTCTTAAATCTGGTTGGTAAAACGGCGGTGGTGGACAGCATCTACGTCTACTTCCCCGATGGAGCCACCATCGAAGTTGCGCCTTACTGTGCCGGATTGAAGCTGCTATTCACGAATGTCTATGTAGTGCTGATGCTGCTCTATTGGACGGGGGTGTGGCGATCGCTCAGCCGCAGTCTGACCTTGGTGGGGCTGACGGTTTTCCTCAGCTTTTGGGCCAATGTCGGGCGCAATACGGTGCTCAGCCTGTTCCACGGCGGCGGCAATGCCGATGCCTTCCACTGGCTCCACGATGGCTGGGGCGGGGATGTGTTTTCCCTGGTGATGTTGGGCGGGGTGTTTTGGATGTTGACGGCGATCGAACGCTATTGGCCCCTGCCCCAGGGCGGTGCTGATGCTGATGCCCCTGGTCTCAGTGCGGCGAATTCCTAGGGAACGGGCGTCTCGGGTTCTGGACCTATCTGCTTTTGAGTGCCTCTGCTTGAAGCCTAAGTCCTGTTGGCTGTGATGTTCTGTGTGACTTTTGTTGTGAGCCTTCTCCGCTATGGCCTCTCCTTCTGCTTCTAGGGGCGATCGCTCCCCTTCGGTCAGCTCATCGTCCTCGGCCTGCTGCTGCTGATGTTCATCTTCGGTGCAGCACCGGGCTATCTCCAGGGCAAATGGGCCTGGCAGACCAGCCCCGATGTGGCCGCCCTCAAGCGGCTCCAGCAAATTCCGCGCCTGGGCCTGACGATTCCGGGCTGGGAAACCAAAGACCAGCAGAAAATTGAGCTGGCGGGGGAAACCTGGTCCTTGCAAACCATCGTTGCCCAGGAAGGCAGCGGCGTTGCGCCGGGCAGCCCCCTGGTCCTGCTGGTGCGCCCCCAGTTAGAGTCCCAGGACAAGCCCAAGGTGGAATGGACCAATGTGCAGAGCAGCTTTCGCTGGACAGAGGACGAGCTGCGCCAGGTGGAGATTCCCAGCCCAGAGGCAGCTACGGCAGGGCGATCGCAGCCCAACCGCTCACTGCGGGCCAGATTTCTGCGGGCCTGGACACCGACCAGCACCGAAGGGCTGTTGGAATGGTACGCCTGGCCCGGTGGCGGCAGCCCCAAGCCCGGTGATTGGTTCTGGCGCGATCGCAAGGCCCAGCTCAAGGGCGATCGCGCCCCCTGGGTGGCGGTGGTGCTGCGCAGTCCGATCGAAGCGGCCCCCCTGGCCCCGCTGGAACCAGCCTGGGAAACCCTGGCGGCAGCAGCGCCTCGGGTTCAGGGGGCGATCGCAGATCTCTTTAACCCACCCGCCTAGACTGTCCAAGATTCTCGATACCCTTGGACGTTTTCGCGGGCGTTTTCGCGAGACTGAATCTAATCGTATATACTGAGTAAAAAATATAACAATAAATGCCCGGAGCCTTGCCAGCGAGTGGCGTAAATATGGACTAGGATGGCCCCCAGAATTCCCTTCACATCCCCCATTGCCCTTTCCTAGACCGCTGAGTGAGATTGACCATGGCCTCTCCGACCCATTGCCGACCCCTGGCTCCACGTCTGTCCACTCATTTCGCCGCCCGCCTGGGGGGGCTGAGCCTTACCCTGGGCGTGACTGGCCTCCAGGCTGGAATGCCGCTGCTGGTGCTCGCCACGGTTTTGGCCCAGGAGCAGCCCAGTCTGGCCCAAACTCCCTACGATGTCGCGCCGCCCCCGGAAGCCCAATCCGCTGAAAACCGCCAGGCCTTCGAGCGGCGCATGGAGCGGATCCGCCAAGACCTCCGCCAAAACAGACCCCCGGCTGGGGCCATCCTCGAAGCAGACTTTGAGCGCGATGCCCAGCCAGGGATCCAGCCTAGTCCCCAGCCCAACCCCCAGCCCAACTCCCGGCCTAGTCCCCAGCCCAATCTGGGACAAAACCCCCAGCCAGATTCCCTCCAGGACTTCGAGCAAGACATCGGCGATCCCAGCCCCAGCAACCCACCGAGCTTCAGCAACCCCGGCCTCCGCCCCGGCCTCAACTCCGGCTCCCCGGTGCCCAACCGCGCTCCCGACGGCACGCGCTTGGGGGATCCAAATCTATTCCAGAATCCCTTCCCCAGCTCCCTGCCAACCCCATCACCCAACCTCCCCCGCCTCGGGGAAACGCTCCAGCCAGGCTTCGAACAGGCCTTTGGACTTTACCGCCTCGGCCCCGGCGATGTGCTGTTTGTCAACGTCCAGCGGTTTCCCGATCTGAATTTGCAGGGGGCGATCAATCCCCAGGGGGCGATCGTCCTGCCCCTGGCGGGCACAGTCCAGCTCGAAGGCCTGACCGTCGCCGATGCCCAAGCCCGCATCCGAACCGCCCTCGATCGCTACATCGTCAATCCCCAGGTCGATCTGTCCCTGCTCTCCCAGCGCCCCGTGCGCGTCACCCTCGTCGGCAAGGTGGCCAGCCCTGGCTATTATCCCCTCTCGACCCCAGCATTTCCGAAGCGCTGCGCCTGGCTGGGGGCACCCAGGCCTCTGCGGACCTGCGCCGCGTGCTGGTGCGCCGCAGCCTCAGCGATGGCCGCCGCGTTGCCCAGCAGCTCGATCTCTATTCTCCCTTGGTGACCGGAGCCAACCCGCCGGACCTGCGCCTAGAGGATGGGGACATCATTGAAGTGCCCCAGCTCAGCATTGCCGATGTCCAGAGCTACGATCGCTCCCTCGTGGCCACCTCCACCCTGGCCTCCCAGCAACCCGTCCAGGTCACCGTCGTCGGCGAAGTCTCCCGCCCCGGCTTCTATGTTTTGCAAACTGGGCGGGTGGCCGAGGCGCTGCTGGTGGCGGGGGCAGCCTCAGCTCCGCCGATCTGCGCCAGGTGGAGGTGCGCCGCACCCTCAGCAACGGCGAGCTGGTGGCCGAAACCGTCGATCTGTATTCGCCCCTGGCCGAGGGCACAACCCTGCCCACCCTGCGCCTGGAAGAGGGCAATGTCGTGGCTGTTCCCAAGTTGCTGGATGTGGACGTGGCGGGCTACAACCGCAGCTTGATTGCGCGATCGACCCTGGCGAAGCCGGATATTCGCGTGCGCCTGCTCAGCTACGCCGCTGGGGGAGCCACCACCCTGACCCTGCCCAGCGGCAGCACCTTCCGGGAGGCCCTGAATGGGGTGCCCTTGGATACGGCGAACCTGCGGTCGGTGGCCCTGGTGCGCTACGACCCGGAGACCGGGAAGGCGATCGCCCAAGAAATCAACGGCAAAGATGCCCTCATGGGGGATCCCAATGCCGATGTCCCCCTGCGGGACAATGATGTGGTGGTGGTGGGTCGCAACCTGGTTTCCCGCCTCAGCTATGCCCTCAATGTCTTCACCCAGCCCTTCCGAGATGTCCTAGGCTTTCTGCTGTTCTTCGACTCGATCAGCGACAGCGCCTCGAACCTCTTCCGGCCCAGCAGTGGCCGATAACCCAGGGGGATCCACTGCCCTTGCCCCGTGAGCTTCCCCGCTGCCTAGCTCGCTCTCCCCCCCGCCCTCTCCTCAGCCTCCCCCTGCCATGTCCTTCGTCAAGCGCTACCTGATCGCCCTCGGCAAATACAAATGGATTCCGGTTGCCAGCATCGCTGCGACCACAACGATCGCCGGACTGCTCAGCCTCAACCAGACGGAACCGATTCCCGAATTCCAAGGCCGGGGCTCCCTTTCCCTGACCCAACCCGCCGCCATCTTTTCGGAAACCGGCACCCAAATCCAAGAAGCGGGCCAGCAGCTCACCCGCGATGTCTTGCTCGCCCAAAATATTCTGGAAGCAACGGCCCAGCGGGCTAACCTGGATGTGGAAGCAATGATGGCCAAGCTCCAGGTGGGAATTCAAGAGCCCAACCTAGAGGAAGGCACGCCGTTCCTAGTGGGCATCAACTACGTGACCGACGATCCCGAGGAAGCCAGCGCCGTGGTGCCAGCCTTGATGGACAGCATGGTGGAGCAGAGTCGGCTGATCAATTCCCAGCGTCTGATCGCCCGCATCGCCGAAATCAACAAGCGTCTGCCTGGGGTGACCGAAGACCTGCGCCAAGCGGAACAGCGGCTCCAGGAATATAACCGCAAGGAAGAGGCCGACATCCTCGCAGCCCGCAGCGGCAGCTTGGTGAGCGCCCTGGCGGGAGCCAAGGAACAGCAGCGACAGATTCGCCTCACCCTGGAAGGGGTGATGGCCCAGACCGCCAGCCTGGAAAGCCGCCTGGGCTTGAGTGCAGACCAGGCCTATGTCTCCTCGGCCCTCAGCGCCGATCCGATCATCGCCAATCTCCGGGTCCAGATCTACCAAGCGGAATCTCAGCTCAAGGTGCTCAGCCGCGACCTGCGGGCCGAACATCCCAGCATCATTGAACTGCGCAACCAGCTCTCCGCCTATGAAGAACTGCTGCGCCAGCGGGCCGATGAGGTGGTGGGCGGCAACGGCGTCGTCGCTCCGATTCAGGTGGCGGGCACCGCGCCGCTGCTGCGTCAAAACAGCAGCCTCGACCCCACCCGCCAGCAGTTGGCCAATACCTTGGTCAGCCTCAAAACCCAGCAGGACACCCTAGCCCAGCAGTATGAAGCCGCCCTGCAAACGGAAAACCAACTGCGCCAGGAATATGCCTCCATTCCCAACAAACAATTGGAGCAGCAGCGTCTGGCCCAGGAGGTGGCGCTGAAAAAGTCGCTCTACGATCGCATCCAAGCCGCCCTGATCGATGCCCAGGCCGCCGAAGCCGAAACCAGCACCAGCCTGCAAGTGGCCCGGCCTTTCAGCGTCGAACCCCTGGAGGTCGCTGCGCCGCTCAATCCGCTGATCTTCATTCTGGGGGGAGCCGGTTTGGGGGCCTTGACGGGGGGAGCCCTGGTGTTCCTGTTCAGTATGTTGGAAGGTCGCTTCTACACCAAGGAAGAAATCCAGGCCGCCCTGCGGGAGCAGGGGGCTCCCCTGCTGGAGCTGTTGCCCTTGGTGGACCAGCGCTTGCCCCTGGGCCTGGAGGTGGACAGCCGCAGCGTCGCGGTGATTACCGAGGAAGGTTCGCCCTATCTCAATGCCTATGAGCGCCTGCGCAGCAGCCTCCGGCGCATCGGCGGCAAGGGGGCCAAGGTGGTGTTGATGACCAGTGCGGGGCCCCAGGAGGGCAAGACCCACTGTGCCTATAATTTGGCGATCGCCGCCGCCCGTTCGGGCAAGCGCACGGTGCTGATCGAAGCGGACCTGCGCAAGCCCTCATTGATCGAAGCCTTGGGCATTGCCCCGGACATCGGCGCGACCCTCGAACCGCTCCAGTACTACAGCAACAGCGGTGACTCGATCCGCCTCGTGCCCAGCCTGGAGAATTTGTACATTGTCCCCAGCACTGGCCCCCAGCGCCAGCCCGCTGCCATCTTGGAGTCGAGCGAAATGCGCAGGCTTCTAGAAGAGTGCCGAGGACGATTTGATTTTGTGGTTGTGGATACACCCTCGGTGCTGCGCTACAACGATGCAATTTTGTTGGAGCCGCTGGTGGATGGGTTTGTGATGGTGACCCGCCCCGGCCAGACGAAGGAGAGTCTGCTGACTGAAGCGCTAGCGGTGCTCAGCGAGGGCCAAATTCCATTCTTTGGGGTGGTGATCAACGGTGCTGATATTCCGGTGGTTGAGGATGATCCGGATGACGATGAGGATGGGTTTGCTGACCTAGATGATGAGGATCTGCTGGGGGTGGGCGCAGCCCAGGGGCCGCTGCGGGGCTATCAATCGCTGCGGGCTCGCTAGGATGAGCCCGCAGAATCCCTGGGGCAGAATTCCCATGGCAGAATTCCCATGGATGGGGATTAGAACTGAGCTTGGGTGACCAAGGTGGTGGCGGTTTGGTTGACGCTAAAGGCGATGGCATCGGCCTGGTTGGCCGGGGCCAGGGCCTGAGGAAGTTGGGGGCTTGCAGTCGGGGGCCTGGCGCTGGCTGGCGGCTTGAGGTTTAGGGTTTTGCTGGCTGGATTGGGATGGGTTGGATGGGGGTGGGCTGGATTTTCGCTGGGGGGGCTGGCGATCGCCCCAATCAGGCTGATCAAGCTGCCCTCGCTGCCCTCGGGGCGATATTCCATCAGGGCCTGTTTAATCGCCTCAAACCGCCGGGTCTGATCGCGCCGCACATCCCCATAGCCGCTGCCCAACCCAGGGGCATCCCAGCGCTTTTCTTCGGGGTGCCAGTAGGACCAGGACCGGGCTTCCTGGATTTGCTCCTCTGGGTTGTCCTCTAGGTGCTTCATGGCCGCGAGGCGATCGACATAGCCACCCACGGACAGGCCTGCGGCTTCGCTCTGGTTGATCAGATCCAGGCCATTGAAAATTTCCAGGGGCGTTAGGCGGAGGCCCTTGGCCTGGGCTTGGTGCTGGAGCTGTTGATAGAACAACCGCAGGCGCTGCATTTGGGCTTCATCGGCCCGCTCGGGTAGGCCCTGGTCTGCGGCGATCTGGCGCTTTTGGGCGGCGTTGGGGGAGTTGCGCACGGCCTGGGTCAGGGTATCGGAAAAATGTTGGTAGCTGAAAGTGCCGAAGTTGTCTGCCCCGTTGCCGGGGTCACGGTGCCAGTAGTAGGCCTCGTTTTTGCTGCCATCGGGGCGGCGGGTGCCTTCGGCGTTGCCGATGGCGACGGCAATGGGGGAGTCAGAGCCCCAGCGCCACCAGATTTCGGGAATGGGGTCGGTGCTGGCTTGGGCGTTGCGCTGAGAGTTTTGCTGGGCGTTGGTCTGGGCGTTGGTCTGGGAGGGTTGCGGGGCGGCGGTCTGGAATGTCGCCGGAGCGTCCGGCCCTGGGGATGCCTGCCATGCTTGGGAGCCTGGGGCTTGGGCTACGGCGGCGGGGGCCTGGCTGAGTTCAAAGGAGAGGGCCGTGGCGGCTCGGGCTATGGCCGGTGAGGCGACGAGGGACAGCAGAGCCAAGAGCAGACTGGAGGCGGTTTGGTTTCGGGCTCCTGCTAGGGCCTTGGTGATGGCTTTAGGAATCGGGCTTCTGGGGGGGATAGCCAGGTTCCCCTTCCCCCCAGGATTGGGGGGCAAGGGGTTAGGGGGTGGGGGCCAGCAATGGTTGAACTCAGGTTCATCCAGGGAAGGCGGGTAGGCATGGGAGACTCCTGGGGCTAAAGAGGGAGGAAAGGGGGATTGATCCAGGCAGGGGAGCGTTGTCCGTCATCCAAGGGAATTGCTTAGCAATATAGTACATATAAACTATTAATAGGTCAAATGTACTTATTTTTCTGGGGTGCGGGTCTTTCAGCCTAGGCTGCAAGGTGGCGTGAACGAATGTTAAAAAATCCATCGCTTGGGCGGATGGCCGGTTCCAGCTCCGAGAATTGGAACAGGCCCAGGTTGTTGGGATTGCCTGGCTGCAGAATTTCCCCGCGATCGCCCCCAGCCCCCCAATCCCCGAGCCCCAATCCCCAATCGCTAGGATCCTCTCGACGCCTTCGCCCTAATCGCGATTGAGAGATTGAGTCAGATCGAACTTGAATCAGCTTGAGCCAGAACAACAGCATCCCAACCAGTCCCAGAGATCCTTCCAGAGATCCTTCCAGCGATCCTGCCCGTGATCCTGGGAAACTCGCAGCGGAACTCCAGCACCGGGTCGCCTTTGAAGCCCTGCTGACCCAGATTTCGACGGAATTCGTCAATCTGCCCCGCCGCGCCATCGACGGTGCCCTCCAGGATGCCCTGACCGCGATGGCGGAATTTATATGCTGCGATCGCGCCTGCATTTTCCAGTACAGCCCCAGCGGCACCGAAGCGAGCTGCTGCCAGGAGTGGCACCGACCCGGCCTCAACGGTTTTGACGATGCCCTGCGCTCGATTCTGCGCCATACCTTTCCCTGGTCCCTGGCCCAGATGCTGCGCCAGCAGACCATCTACGTCCCCAGCCTGGATGACCTGCCCGAGGAAGCCAGGCCGGAGCGGCGGGCGGCCCAACTGCTCCAGGCCCAATCCTATGTGGTGATTCCCCTGGCCTTTCGCGGGCAGCCCCTGGGCTGGCTGGCCTTCTATGGCGTGTACGAGCCCAAGCGCTGGACGCCGGAAGACCTGGATCAACTGCGGGCCTTTGGCAGCATCGTGGCGGGGGTGATGGCGCGGCAGCGGGCCGAGGCTGCGCTACAAGAAAGCGAGGCCAAGTTTGAGCAATTGGTGGAAAATCTCCAGCAGATTTTCTTTATCTACCAGGCTGAGCCCTACCAGCTGATCTACACCAGTCCTGCCTACGAGGCCATTTGGGGAATGCCCGCCCAGCGCCTCTACGACGATCCCCACGCCTGGCTGGCCAGCGTTCACCCAGCGGATCGCGATCGCGTCATCGCCGAAACCGAACGCCGCCGCACCCAGGGCCTCAGCATCAATTTGGAATACCGCATTATTCACCCCGATGGCTCGGTGCGCTGGATCCATTCGCGGGCCTCTCCCATTGCCGATGCGGGCGGGCAGATCTACCGCATTGCTGGGATTGCCGAGGATGTGAGCGATCGCCACCGCTACGCCCAGGCCCTCGCCCGTTCCGAGGAAAAATTTTCCAAGGCCTTTCGCTTTAATCCTCTGCCTATGGCCATTACCGTCATGGCCACAGGAGAATACCTGGAGGTCAACGATGCCTTTTGCCTGGCCCTGGGCTGCCGTCGCCAGGAAGTCATTGGCCGCATCTTTTGGCAGGGTAATCTCCTGATTGCAGCGGAGCAGCTCCAGCCCATCCGGGAACAGCTCCGCTGCCGGGGCAGCTTTCAAAACCTGGAGCTACATGTGCGCCGCCGCAATGGCCAGCTCTGCATCGCCCAAGTTTCGGGAATGCGCATGGATGTGGATGGCCAAGCCCAGGTATTGAGCATTGCCCAGGACATCACCGAAGCCCGTCAGCAGGAGATCCAGCGCCAGCAGGTAGAGTTGACCCTGCGCCAAGCGACCCTGGATGCCCAGGTTGCCAACCGTGCCAAGGGCGATTTTTTGGCGATGATCAGCCATGAGATTCGGACGCCGCTCAATGCCATCCTTGGCCTGGCCAGTTTGCTGCTCGAAGATGGCCTCACGCCTGCCCAACAGCGCAACCTCCGGATGATCAGCGGCGGGGCCGAGGAGTTATTAACCATCTTGAATGATATCCTCGACCTCTCAAAAATCGAAGCGAGACGCCTGCGTTTAGAGCAGGCTCCCTTCAATTGGACCCTCTGTTTGCGCGATGTGGTGGCGCTGTTTCGGCCCCAGGCCCGAGCCAAGCAGTTGAGCTTGAAGGTGGTTTTGGCTCCCCAACTCCCGTCCCAGATCGTGGGAGACAGCCAGCGCCTGCGCCAGATCCTGAAAAATTTGCTCAACAATGCCATCAAGTTTACCGAGCGGGGCGAGGTGCAGCTCTCGGTCCAGGCCCAGGAATCCCAACTGTTGTTTTGCATTGGCGATACGGGCATTGGCATTGACCGTGACAGCCTGGAGCGGCTGCTGGAACCCTTTAGCCAGGCGGATTCCTCCGTGACTCGAAAATATGGCGGTACGGGCTTGGGGCTGACGATTTGCGATCGCCTGCTCGAACAGATGGGCGGCACCCTTTGGTTTGAGAGCCGGGGCGAATTGGGGGGTCGCCCGCCCCCAGATTGGCTGCTCCAGGGGGATTCGGCTCTGTTGCCCACTGCCTCCCTGGAGCGGCCCTGGCGCAAAACCGCTGCTGGACGCAGCGCCGCCGGAGCCTCCTCTCCAGCCCCGGCGAAGTCCCCGGCCCCCGGCAGTCGCTTCTACTTCACGTTGCCCTGCCAGCCTGCTTTGCCAGAGGCCCCTCGGGATGTGGCGGTTGGGCTGGCCAGCGATGGGTCCGGCGACAGGCTTGGTGACAGGTCCAGTGATTGTTCCGCAGTCAGCCCAGATCGCTCCGGATCCTGGGCCGCGATCGCGACCCCATCCAGTCTTCAGTTGCTAGACGAACTCAGTCAGCCTCCCCAGCTCCAAGCCCTGCTCGCCGATCTTCTGTTGCCTGCCGCTGCTGGGGCAGAAGAGGTTGCAGAGGGTGAGGCTGGGGCCAACAGCGGCCCCAGGGAAGCCGATGGAGCCGCTGTCTATGCTGCGCTCAAAGCTTCTCCCATCCTTGATCTCAGCACCTTTGAGCAGGTGCGGGATTGGTGCGAAGATGCCATCTTTTTCGAGAGTCTGCTGGCGACCTATTCCAGCGATGCCAGCACCCAGTTAGAGGCTCTGGAGCTGGCCTTGGGCCGCCGTGATGGCGGGGCTATCTCGGATTTGGCCCATCGCCTGGGGATAGCCAGCGCCACGTTGGGGGGCCTGAGGTTGGCCTTACTGTGCCGCCTGCTGGCAGGGGCGATCGCCCCTGCCCCGTTGGATTGGGGCCTGGTGGGGGCGATCGCGGCGACGCTGCGGGCCGAATATCAAGCCGTGGTGGGGGCGATCGTTCAGCAGTCGCGTTCGAGCAATAGCTCCCCCACAGTCGGTCAGCTGTAGCAGACCTAGACCCGGCGTAAATTGGCGATCGCGGCTAGTCCACAGTCTTCTGTTTTTCTTACAACTAATCGGTGTTGGGTTAGCAACTTGAGGAGCGATGAATGGTCAGTCGCTGGGCAGTTAATTCGTTCCCAGGAGCCTGCGGATCGTCTGCATTTTCCTAGAACACTAAATGAAGCGGCTCAATGGCACAGCTTCTGCTGGATAGTTGGGCTTGGCAGTTGTTCGGGCTGGAATGCATGGGCTGGAATGTATAGGCTTCCCTCTCGACGTTTGATTAAAGATGCGGTCTGATAGGAGACACTGGCTGGCAACAGATATGGCTCATGGACAGATGCTGTTTGCTCACAGACTTTGCCCACAGACTTTGCCCACAGACAATATTCGCCAACCGTTACTGCTGGCTGATCGCACTCACCCCAACGACCCCAATGAATCCATCTATGGACTGGTCCCCTTTGTTCTCTCCAAGCTCTGTTAGCTTCTGCCTCTTAGCGAGTTTGGACCTCTTCAGTGGGTTCCAGGCCCTTGTGTTGGGCCTCGTTCAGGGCATCACTGAGTTTCTGCCGATCAGCAGCACAGCCCACCTGCTCATTTTCACGGATCTGCTGGGCTGGCGAGACCCCTGGGACAAAGCCGCCACCGATGCCATTCAGTTCGGCAGCGTCCTGGCTGTGGTGGGCTATTTTCGCCAAGACCTCAAGGAGATCCTCAGCGGTGCCTGGGCTGCCTTCCGAGCCCGCAACTGGGAGGGGAAAGATTGGAAAATCTTCCTGGGCATTGCCGTGGGCACGGTGCCGCCCTGGCGGGGGGGCTGGCCCTGAAGCTGCTCAAGATTGAATTGGAAAGCAATTCGATCATTGCGGTGATGTCGATCGTGATGGCGATACTGCTGGGCTTGGCTGAGCGATATGGCCGCCGCCAGCGGGACTTCGAGAAGCTGCGGGTCTCCGATGGCGTTCTGGTTGGTCTGGGCCAAATGCTGGCGCTGCTGCCCGGAGCCTCCCGCTCGGGTTCCACGTTGACCATGGGCTTGTTCCTGGGCCTGGAGCGGGATACGGCGGCCCGTTTTTCCTTTTTGCTGGGCATTCCCACCCTGACAATTGCCACCCTCGTCCAAGCCAAGGATATGCTTGACAAGGGCGACATGTGGCTGCCGTTGCTTCTGGGTACGGCTTCTACCTTTGTTTTTTCCTATCTCTCGATCGCCTGGCTGCTAAAGTTCCTCCGCCAGCAAAGCGCTTGGGTGTTTGTTTGGTATCGCTTGGGCCTGGGGGCAGCGCTGCTCGCGACGATTTTCGGCGGGCTGCTGAAGGCTTAGCGCTGGGGCCGGTCTCGGGACTTAATGCTGGCAGCCAGAGCAATTCCCTGCAATTCCCCATTAAGGTGGTGATACCAGCTAGCCTTTGCCCCGCTCGACCCGCCCCGAGCCTTTTCCCAGTCGATAGCCTATTGCCATGAGTCGTGCCACCCTCCAACCTGCCCTGATCACTCGGGTCTTGCCCGGCTCCATCGGTGAAGAAATTGGCTTTGAAGCGGGCGATCGCATCGTCTCCATCAATGGCGAACGGCCCCGCGACCTGATTGACTATCGCTTCCTCTGCGCCGATGAATGGCTAGAGCTAGAAGTGCTCGATGGCGATGGCCAAGCCCATGAAGTCGAGATTGAGAAGGATTACGATGCCGACCTGGGCCTGGAATTTTCCACGGCCCTGTTCGATGGGCTGATCCAATGCAACAACCACTGCCCGTTTTGTTTCATCGACCAGCAGCCCCCCGGCAAGCGGGAAACGCTCTACTTCAAAGACGATGACTATCGCCTCAGCTTCCTCTACGGCTCCTACTTGACCCTGACCAACCTGACCGAGCCCGAATGGAATCGCATTGAACGCCTGCGCCTCTCGCCGCTCTACGTTTCGGTCCATGCCACCGAGCCCGATGTGCGCATTCGCCTGCTCAAGAACCTCCGCGCGGGCCAAATCCTCGACCATCTGCGCTGGTTCCAGGCCCGCCAGCTCCAGGTCCATGCCCAGGTGGTGGTCTGTCCGGGCATCAACGATGGCGAGCACCTGCGCCGGACGCTCTATGACCTGGCCGATCTCCATGGGGGCGATATTCCAGCAGTGCTGTCGGCGGCGATCGTGCCCGTGGGGCTGACCCGCTTCCGCCCGGCGGAAGATGAACTCAGCGCCGTCTCCCCCGCCGATGCCCAGGCGGTGATCGACCTGGTTCAACCCATCCAGGCCGAATTCCGGCAGCGCTTTGGCAGCCACTTTGCCTGGCTGTCCGATGAATGGTTTTTGATCGCCGGGCGGGAGTTGCCCCCCGCTGCGAGCTACGAAGACTATCCTCAATTGGAAAATGGCGTCGGTTCAATTCGCAGCTTCATTGACCAGTTCCAAGTCAAGGCCGCTGGGCTACCTGCCCAGGTTTCTCCCCCCCGCCACTTCACCTGGGTGGTGGGCAATGTGGTGGCCCAGGCCTTTGCTCCCCTCGCGGCCCGGCTCAACCAGGTCAGCGGTTTGAGGGTGGACTTGGTCGGCCTGGCGAGCCGCTATTGGGGCCAGCAACTGACGGTGACGGGGCTGCTCACGGGCCAGGATTTGATTGAGCAACTGGGAGCCCAGGTCGCTGTCCCAGGTAGCCCTGGCCTGGGGGATGGGATTTTGTTGCCGTCCATTATGCTGAAGCCGGGCGATCGCCGCTTCCTCGATGATCTGCCCGTGGATCAGGTGGCCAAGGCCCTGAACTGCCCGATCTGGGTGGCCGAGGGCATTGATGGGCTGTTGGCAGCCTGTGTGGACCCCACGTTTGGGGAGCTGCAGATTGCTGGTTTTGGTCTGGATGGTCAGCCCCCAACTTCTCCGATTCCAGGCTATCCAGGAGAGGTGGTGGGAGTCCCAGGTTGAGATCCCATCCCATTTCCCCAACGGCCATCCCCCAGGGCTAGGAGCTGGAAATGGAATCTGGATGGCATACCATTGCCGAAATTGGTCTGCCTGAACAGTTTGAGCCATTATTCAGGTGGATTGGTGGTCCTTTCCCAGCATTCTCTGCATGCTGAATAAGTCGTGAAGATGGCTGTTGAACCTACCTGTAGAGTGGGTATGGCCTAGAATGGCAATCGTTTTGACCTGTCTTGTCCTGGCGTTTCACCTCTTGTTCCGTGTATGAAAGCTTTTCAATATCTTGTTGCCTTGGGCCTTGGCGCTGCGGTGTCCATCGGTGATGCCCCGCTGACCCTCGCCCAAACCACGGCTGCGGGTGAAACGACAGCTCGTGAAACAGCCGCTCGCGAAACAGCCGCTGGCCCCAGCGATGGCGTCACCTCCGATGGGCTGGCTGCTGACGGAGCTGAGCCGGATCTGGCCGAGGCTGCCGGATCTGAGACCAGGGCTGTTGTCAAGACTGTGGGTGTCGCTCAGGCCATGGATGCGGCGGATGTGGCTGCGGTCAAGGGCAAAATCGCAGCCTCTGCGATCGCCCTCCTGCCCCACCCCCAGGCTAAGGCCGTTCCATCGGCTCTTCAGCCCTCGGCGATCGCCCAAACCCCAGCCTCGGGCTCCGCGCCTAGCTCCGAAGCCCCCAGTCCCGAGGTTCCAGATCTCCAGTCACAGATCCCAGAGGCAGAGCCGCCGCCAGCGGTCAATCCCCCAGCCGCCACGGAAGCCATTGCCCCGGATGCTGCTGACCCAGAGGCTGTCCCCGCAGCAGAGACTGTTCCCGCAGCAGAGGCTGTTCCCGCAGCAGAGGCTGCTGCTGATTCAGAGGCTGTTCCTGTATTAGAGGCTACTCCCGCAGCAGAGAGCACCCCAGAGCCCGCCCTGACCCCCATGGATGACAGCCGCGATCCCGTGGAGCAAGAATTCCTCGAAGAAGGCACCCCCCCCCGCCGCGAAACCGTGCCTGCGACCCCGCCCGCGATCGCCCCCGCCGAACCAACGGCCCCTGCCGATGCCCTAGGGGAGCCCGAACCTGAGGCAACACCTGCGACCTCGCCCGCAACCTCGCCTGGGACACCGTCCCCAACCTCGCCTGGGGCCTCCAGCACCGACTTGATCGACCTCCAGCCCAACCTGCTCCGCCCCGAGCAGAGCAGCGAGGTGACCATCGCCGAAAATAAGCCCATTAGTTTGACCGAGGCGATCGAAACCGCCCGCCTCAACAGTCCCACCATTCGCATTCGCCAGCTCGAACTCGAACAGAGCCAAGCAGCGGTGGCCCAAGCCAAGGCCGCCTACGCACCGACGCTCTCCGTCACTGGCAGCTTCAGCAACACCGGCACCCTCACCAGCAGCGATGAACTCTACCGCGAACCTGAAACCGGCCTGAACAACGACAGCCAGAGCCGGGATGCCACGGTCTCCATCTCGGGCGATGTCCGCATCGATTACGGCATCATCGATCCAGACCGGCGCGCCAGGGTCCAAGCCGCAGAAATTGCCGCCAACCAGTCCCAGCTCAGCCTGGAACAAGAACTGGCTGCCCTGCGCTTGACCGTCAGCCAGGCCTACTACCGGCTTCAGGAGGCCGATGCCCAGGTCGAGATCTCCCAGCAGGCGGTGATCAGCGCCCAGCGAAGCCTCAAGGATGCCCAAGCCCAGGAGCAAGCGGGGGTGGGCACGCGGTTCTCTGTGCTGCAAGCCCAGGTGCAAGAGGCCAACGAGCGTCAGAATTTGGTCAACAACCTCAGCAGCCAGCAAAAGGCGCGGCGACAGCTCGCCCAAGCCCTGAGCACGCCGGAGCAGCTCAACCTCACCGCCTCCGATCCGGTCGGCAATGCGGGGCAATGGGATCTGACCCTGGAGCAGAGCATCGTCACTGCTTATACCAACCGCGTGGAGCTAGATAACCAGCTCCTCCGGCGGGAGCTGAGTGATGCCCAGCGGGAAATCGCCCTGTCTAGCATCCGCCCCAGCCTCAGCGCCTTTGCCCTAGCTGGTCCTGGTTTGGGCTGGAGCTTTAATCGGACCAATCCTGCTGCGGGGGGCCGTGATGATTTGCAAACGGGCACACGCCGAGGCGATCTGGCCTATCAGGCGGGGCTGAGCTTCCAGTGGTTGTTTAGCGATGGCGGAGCCAGCAGGGCCTCGGCCCGTCAGCAGGAATTGAATAAGGCGATCGCCGAAGAAAACTTTGAATCCGTCCGGGACCAGGTGCGTCGCCAGGTGGAAGATGCCTTCTACGATCTCGCGGCCAACCTGCGCAACATCGACACCTCCCAGCAGGGCGTCATCCAGGCAGAGGAAGCCCTGCGCCTGGCCCGTCTGCGTTTCCAGGCCGGGGTGGGCACCCAGGGCGAAGTGGTGGATGCGGAGCGCGACCTCACCACGGCTCGGGGCAACCGCATTTCTGCGATTTTGAACTACAACCGCGCCCTGGTGGAGATGCAGCGCGCCACGGGGGAGACCCTGCCTGAGCCGCCTTTCACTGCGCCGGAGTACGTGGCCAATTAGGGACAACATCGCCGATTCGGACGAGCTGCGGCTGGTCTGGGAAGCCCTGGCCTATAGTGGAGATTCTGAACGCTGATAATCTCTGCGCCGATTCCCCCTGCGCTGCTCAAACTATTCCCCCTGCGCTGCTCAAACCATGGAAACTAGCGATAGAGCCAGTAACAGGCCGATGGATCCAACCAGTGCCCAGTCCAGTGCCCAGTCCAGTGCCCAGTCCAGCGACCAGCCCAGGCTGGGCCTCTTCACCATGCTGCGCCTGGGGGGGTTCAACATGGGCCTGGGCATCATGTCGCTGCTCACCCTGGGCATCCTCAACCGCATCATGATCGATGAACTGAAGGTGCCTGCCCTGGTGACCGCCGGGGCGATCGCCGTCCATCAGTTCATGGCCCCTGCCCGCATCTGGTTTGGCCAAAGGTCCGATGCCCAGCCCCTATTTGGCTACCACCGCAGCAGCTACATCTGGATGGGCATCGCCGCCATGGCGGTGAGCGCGTTCCTGGCGGTGCAGGTGGTCTGGCAAATTGGGGCCAGGGTGGCGGACCAGGGCTGGGGACCGGCACTCTATCCCTGGGTGGCATTGCTGGGGCTGGTGTTCGCCATCTATGGCCTGGCCCTCTCGGCCACCTCCACGCCCTTCACCGCCTTACTGGTGGATGTCTCCGATGACGATAACCAATCCCAACTGGTGGGCATTGGCTGGGGCATGTTGATGTTGGGCATCATTACCGGCGTGGTGATCACCGCGATTTTGCTGCGCAGCCTGGGCGATGATCCGACCCTGGCCCAGCTCCGGGCTGCGGTCAATCGCCTGTTCATCGTGGCCCCAGCGGTGGTCTGTGGTTTGGCCATTGCCAGTACCTTTGGCATTGAAAAAAAATATTCCCAACTGGCGCGGCGATCGGCGGCCCGAGAAGATCGCATCACCTTTGCCGATGCCCTCAAGATCTTGACCGCCAGCCGCCAAACGGGGCTGTTTTTCTGCTTTTTGCTGGTGCTGAGCCTCAGCCTGTTCATGCAGGATGCGGTGCTGGAGCCCTACGGCGGCCAGGTGTTTGCCATGCAAATTTCAGAAACCACCCAGCTCAATGCCTTCTTTGGCCTGGGCACCCTGGTAGGTATTATCATCACCAGCTTCCTCACGGCTCCCAGGCCCTCCCCAGAAACCCTGGAGGCAACGGCTAACCGCAGCATTCGCTTGTTTCTGGGTCTGATGGCTCTGTTTCCCCGCTTTAGCAAAAAACAGGTGGTGCGTGCAGGCTGCCTTGGAGCGGTGTTTTGCCTCGTGCTGCTGATTTTGGCCGGTATTCCTGCCCAGCCGCCGCTGCTGATGGGGGCTGTGCTCTGCTTTGGTCTGGCGGCGGGGACGCTGACCACGGGCTCGATTCTGCTGATGTTAGATCTCACCATTGCCCAAACGGCGGGCACGTTCATTGGGGCTTGGGGCCTGGCCCAGGCCATGGCACGGGGCGGGGCAACGGTTCTGGGCGGGGCGATTCTCTCCCTGGGCAAAGCTCTGCTGGGCTGGGTCTATGGCGGTCCTGTGCCCGACGATCAGGTTTTTCCCGCCTATGGGCTGGTGTTTGCGACCCAAGCCCTGGGGATGTTGCTGGCGATCGCCCTGCTCCAGCGCGTCAACATTCGGGAATTTCAAACCACGGCCCAAAAGGCGATCGCACCGCCCTAGAAAGCGACCTGGACTAGCCTCCCGTTTTCGCTCACCCTTCACCTACTACCCCCCCCTGCCATTTCCCCGCCATGCCCCAATCCTTTTGGCGCGACATCCTCACCGCTGCCCAGAAGGCCGCCGCCCCCGTGGCCGAGCGCCAGCGCCAGGACTTCCGCCAGGTCCAGGCCCAGACCAAAACCGATGGCAGCCTCGTGACCGAGACCGATGAATGGAGCGATCGCCAACTGCGCACCGCCCTCCAAGCGGCCTTCCCCGACCATGGCCTGCTGAGCGAAGAAACCAGCCAGATCTTCCCCGCCCACGATTGGTGCTGGGTCATCGACCCCCTGGATGGCACCACCAACTTCGCCCGAGGCATTCCCCTCTGGGGCATCTCCCTAGGGCTGCTCTACCGAGGCATTCCCCGGTTTGGCTATGTGGAAATTCCACCGCTGCGCCAGGCGTTCTACGGCTATTGGCCAGGGCCAGACCCCTCCCAGCTTCCACCGCTGCCCCTGCCGCCATGTCCCCAGGGAGCCCACTGGATTGGTGATACCTCCCAGCCCAGCCTCCAGGAAACAATCCAGACCAGCCCGGCTGAGCTCAGCCCCAGCCAATGCTTCAGCTTCTGCACCCGCAGCATCCACCAGCTCAGCCAGGCCGACCAACCCCAGCGCCCCTTCCCCTGCAAGATTCGCATGTTGGGCGTCGCCACCTACAACCTGCTCACCGTGGCCCTGGGCAGTAGCCTGGGCGGTGTGGAAGCGACGCCGAAGGTGTGGGATATTGCGGCCACCTGGCCGATTGTGCAGGCCGCCGGGGGCCATTGGCAGGGCCTCAGCCCTGGTCCGATCTTTCCGCTCCAGGTGGGGCAAGATTATCAAGCCATTGATTGTCCCAGTCTGGTTGTGGCCCAGCCTCGGCACATAGAGGCGTTTCTGCCCTTTTTCAAGAGGCTGGGGACGAAAGGCCTTAGAGGTTGAGACTTTGGAGGTTGAGACTTTGGAGATTGAGACTTTGGAGGTTCAGACGCTGGCTACAGCCCCTGGGCGAAGCGTTGCTCCATTCAGCACGTTCCACTCAACACAAATTCAAAAAAACGGCCCAGTCATGGAACGTGACTGGGCCGATGGATTGATGGGCTTGCCAGCAGGCCCTTACTAGCAGGCCTGCGCTATGGGGAGGCTAGTGCTGAACAAGCCTGGTCAAGGTTTCTTGGCGAAGCCGCGATCGCAAGACGAGACCTGGCCAGAATGCAACCCGGAATGCAACGCTGAGTTGTTCAAACAACCGCAGAGGCCCGTGGATGAGGCCAGTGGGTTATGCCCCTGGGTTATGCCCGTGGATTAGGCCCGTGAATTAGGCCCGTGGATTAAGAAGGGATGCTGCGAGCGGACATGTGACCGGCGTAGCGCTTGCTGGTACGGCGGCGAGGGCCGATGGAGGAAAGGGCGGGCGGGCGACCGTTGGTGGTCCGGATTTCGCGCTTGAACTGATTGATTCGAGAACGCCAACTGCTTTTGGCGAGGGCGTGGATGTCAAAGGCTCGTTCCTTTGTCTGCTGGTCACTCATTTAAAAATCATGCTCTTCGTAGGTTGTAGTGAGGGGGCTACAGCATCAAATACACCAGTGCATCAAACGCACTGGTACAGCTCACTGGCCAGTTTTAAGCGCACCGAATCGCCATTGAACGGCTCCAACTCATAGAACTATGCTGGTTCTCGCTAACCAATGAGTAAACAGGCCCCATGATGGCCTTAATGACTCAACCAGAATAATTTTAAGAAAGCCGACCTGCGATGAATACGCCAGCTTGGGGCGGGCTGCTAAGTCAGTTAATGAAGGATGTTGCTATCCGCAGAATGACCCTGCTTGTAGCACCCCTAGTCTGAGATCGAAGCGATGGTTCGTGAAACGACAGCCAGATGACCTCTCATCTTCGGCAAGGCGTAACCAACTGCTTGGATGGCCCTATTATTACCTTATTTTTAACGTTTTGCCTAGGTCTAGGGACAGTTTATTTCAATGTTTTGTAATCGCTGGCCCCGAATGGGCCTTTTTTATGTCTAAAGGTGGGGGCGCTTGGGGCCGAGCGGGGAGACTAAGCTGGGAGATTAAGCTGGGAGATTAAGCTGAGAGATTAAGCTGAGAGACCATATGCCGACAACAACCGGGGGGCCGCCCCAGACCGTCCAGGGCTCAGCCGGGCCGGGCTGGAGGCTGGGCCTTGGGGCCAGCCTGGCCCTGGCGCTGGTCTATAGCCTTTGGGTGCTACACCAAGGTCTGCAAAATCCAAATATCATCCAGGATGATGCTCGCCAGCATGTGTTTTGGATGCAGCGATTCCTCGATCCGGGGCTGTTTCCCCAGGATCCGATCGCCGATTATTTCCAGTCCGTAGCCCCCTGGGGCTATGCCCAGCTCTATCGCGGAGCGGCGGCCTTGGGGATTTCGCCCAGCTTGATGAGTAAGCTGCTGCCGACTGCTCTGGGCCTGGTGATGACGGGGTTTTGCTATGGCCTGGTGGGGGAGCTGCTGCCGGTGGCGGGGGCTGGCCCCCTGGCGGGGGTGCTGGCGAGCTGGCTGCTGAACCAAAATCTCTGGCTGCAGGATGGCATTGTCTCGGGAACGCCCAAGGCATTTTTGTATCCGACGCTGTTGGGGTTTCTCTATTTTTTTGTGCGTCGATCGCTCTGGCCCTGTTTGCTGCTGCTGCTGCTCCAGGCTCTGTTCTATCCGCTGACGGTGTTTTTGTCGGCGGGGCTGTTGGCAGTGGATGGTTTAGCGGGCTGGCTGAGTGGCGGACGGGCGGATGCTGGCGGCTCGGGCCAACGCGATCGGCTGCGGTTTAATGGCATTGCGATCGCCCTGGCGATCGCCGTCCTGCTGCCCTATGCCCTCCGCAGCAGTGAATTTGGCCCGGTGATCACCGCTGCCCAGGCCCGTACCCTGCCGGAGTTTTTCCCTGGGGGGCGCTCCGCCTTTTTCAACGATGCCCATCCCTGGGACTTCTGGCTCAACGATGGCCGCTCCGGTCTGCGCCTTGCCTCTGCCCTGCGCCCCGACGGAGCCTATGCTGCACTGCTGTTACCGCTGTTGCTGCGGATCAAGTCCATCCGCCAATCGGCCCTGGGGCGATCGCTGCGCCACCTCAGCCTGCTGCCCCAACTGCTGCTGGCCTCCCTCGGCTGGTTTTTGCTGGCCCATGGGCTGCTGTTTCGGCTGCATTTGCCCAGTCGCTATAGCCAACACAGCCTCAAGATGGTGGTGGTGGTGGCGGCGGCCCTGGCCTGGGTGCTGTTGCTGGATGCGGGGCAAACCTGGCTGGCGGCCCGGCTGCGGACGGGGGCGGGGCGACGCCTGGGGCGCTGGGTGAGCGTGGCATTGTTGCTGGTTTGGGTGCTGCTGGTGCCCTGGGGCGATCCCAAGTTCCCGCGCAGCTATAACGTCCAGGGCAACTACCCCGCCCTCTATGGCTTTCTCCAGGCCCAGCCCAGGGATATCGTGATCGCCTCCCTCAGCGAAGCGGCCAATAATTTGCCCAGTTTTGCCCAGCGCAGCATCCTGGTGGGTTCGGAATATGCCATTCCCTATCACTGGGGCTATTATCAGGGCTTTCGGGAGCGGGCGATCGCCACCCTCACCGCCCAGTACAGCCCCGACCTGGAGATCCTGCAAGGCACCATCCGCCAGTACGGCATCGACTTTTGGCTGCTGGATGCCCAGTCCTTCAACCCCGAGGCCCTCACCAGCAACGCCTGGCTGCGGGCCTTCGGCCCCCCCATGCAGCGGCCCTGGGTCAGCTCCAGCCCGGCAGCCCGCCCCCGCCCTGGCCCAATGGGCCGAGACTTGCCTGGCCCTCCAGGTCGCTGACCTCAGCCTGATCAGCGGCCCTTGCTTGGCCGCTCTGCCTGCCCAGGGCCAGGTTCGAGCCCAAACCGCCCCAGAGACGCTGGGGCTAGACTAAATGGCTCCAAAAATCAACCCGTTGAATTACCCATAGCCACTTTTCCGGTTTGCTTGCTAGTGTTTAAGAAACGTTAAAGATTGTTCGTTGTTCTTTACGTCAGTCATTTGTGAGACTATCCTTCCCGCTTGCTCCCTGTCGGCCAACTCCCACCGCCTCAGCGGAAATGACCTTGTTTTGCGACTTTGATGGTCCCATCGTCGATGTCTCCAGTCGCTATTACGCCACCTACTGCCTGGCCCTGGCCCGCACCCGCCGGGCCTACTGCCGCCGCCAGGATCCCTGCCTCACCCCCCTGACCAAGGTGCAGTTTTGGCGCATGAAACAACAGCGCCGACCGGACTCCGAAATTGCCCATCGCTCTGGCCTCCAGGCTGACCAGGTCGATCGCTTCTTGGCCGAAGTCCAGCAAATCGTCAACTGCTGCCCCCACCTGCTGCGCCGCGATGCCATCCAGCCCCAGGTGCCCGCCGCCCTCGCACTGCTCCGCCGCCATGGGATTCAGCCCGTGCTAGTCACCCTGCGCTGTGAGTCCCAGGTGCGCTCTTTTCTGGCTCGCTACGGTCTGGGGGATGCCTTTGCCGCGATCTATGGCACCCAGGATCGCCAGGCGGCCTATAGCAACTATGGAGATGTCAAAACGGCACTTCTGGGGGCGGCCCTGGCCGACCATGGCAGCGGCCAGGAAGATTGGATGGTCGGAGACACGGAGGCCGATGTGATTGCGGCCCAGCGCTTGGGATTAAAGGCGATCGCCCTCACCTGCGGCATTCGCAGCCACAGCTACCTGCGCGCCCTGCGGCCCTCAAGCCTCCAGCCAAACCTGTTGGTCTTGGCCCAGAGCATTCACCAGGATCTGGAGCTGGATCGGGCTGCTTGCACCCCGATCCAATGGGGGGAACATGGGGGAATCGTCCCTAGCGGGGCAGCTCCTGGGAGCGCTCCAACCACTCCCACCAGCGATTGAGGGGATAGGCAATCAAGGGAGCCCAGAGGCTGCTGACAATGGCGGAACTCAGGGCAACCCGCTGGTGGCGCGGCCAAATTTCTGCTGGCTGGTAGCCCCGCAGTTCCACCCAGCCGAGATCGCTCCCCTGGGAGAGGTCCGCATCCAGCAGGCTGTCGCCCAAGGAAAATTCACCGGCTCCGGTCACGATCGGCAGGCTGTAGTCCTGGACTAGAAAGGTGAGCTGGAGCGCAAAGATCGTTTCCGACAAGATGGCCATGGCGAAGACAATCAAGGCGACGGAGACGAAGTCTTCTTGAATGTACCGCTGTTTTTGCAGGAGCGCCGTGAGGACGCCCACGGCCACCAAGCCCAGGACGTGGGAGGGTTGGGTCGCGGTTAGGGAGTCTTGGATCAGGCCGAGGATGAGGCCCGCGATCGCCCCCTGGAGCAGCGATCGCCGCACGCTCCAGCTCACCACCCAGACCATCAGCCAATTCACACTCACATCGGCGAGCTGGGTTCCGGGCAGGCGGCTGAGGGACAACAGCACACAGGCCAGAACAGACAGCACCACAATCAACCAATTCAGCAGATTCGGATCGGGGGCCTGGAAACGCGGCAATCGTCTGAGCACGGCAAATTTTCCCTAAGATCTCGGCTCGATGAGATTTGGCAGGCCATCAGCCTGGCTGCCAGCCCCATCGCCCTCCCCCAAGCCCCCTTCAATCTTGACGGCCTTCGCAGGAAACACCATCATCCATTCCAGCTTGCCGATGGGGGCATTCAGCTTGACCAGGGCGGTGGGCACCGGGCTGGCCTGCTGGTTGACGCTCTGAACCACACCAATCGGCAGGCCTGGAGCAAACAGGGTGCTAGAGGAAGAGGTGACCACCACATCCCCAGGGGTCACCGCTAGATCTTTCTCAAAGAAACTCATCTCCAGCTCATCGGTGGCCTTGCCCCGGACATAGCCCTGGGTGCGGGTGCGGGTCACCATAGCGCCGACACTGCTGCGCGGATCGCTGATCAGCAGCACCTTGCTGGTGTTTGGTGTCACTTGAATGATGTAGCCGACGACGCCGCCTGCGGCCTGGACCGGCGAGCCGACTTGGATACCATCCTTCGCCCCCCGCCCAATGAGCACATACTGCCACCACTGATTGGCCGCCCGGCCAATGACCGGCGCTGGAACAGCGCCCGCGCCCGCCTCAGCGGATTCACCCAAGGTGGTGCGCAGTTGCTGATTTTCAGCCTGCAACTCCAGCAGCCGCTCTTGCAGCTCCAGGGTTCTGGCATCGGAGAGCTGCGCTGCCGGGGGCGTTGCGTTGAGGCGAAGGGGCTGGGTCACCCCATAGAACAGTTCCTGGAGCAGGGCCCCATTGGTCTGGCGCAAAAACCAGGCCGAGGCCAGGAAGACCGCGACCAAGACGGTCTTGGACCAATATTGATTCCACCAGTGATAGAGCATGGGGCAACGCTTGGGGTTGGAGAGTTCCGCGCTTGGCCCAGCATCTTAGCCCAGATTTAGGTCCAGTGACTGTCTGGAAGTCCGGGCTAGGGTCTAGGCGCGGGTGTGGGAACTAAAGACGCGATCGAGCTCTTTGAAGTTCTCCAGCACGCGCCCTGTCCCCAAGACCACACAGCTCAGGGGATCCGGAGCGATGTGGGTGATGATGCCCGTCTCATGGCTGATCAGGGTGTCGATGCCCTTGAGCAGCGCGCCGCCGCCCGCCAGCATGATGCCGCGATCGATGATGTCAGCCGCGAGTTCGGGCGGGGTATTCTCCAGGGTTCGCTTGACCGATTCCACGATCACAGACAGGGGCTCGGCCATGCTCTCCCGGATTTCTGGACCCTTGACCACAACGGTCCGGGGCAGGCCGGATAGCATGTGCAGACCGCGTACCTCCATGGAGGGCTCCTCGCCGCCTTCAGCGGGGTAGGCCGAGCCGATGTTGATCTTGATTTCTTCAGCGGTGCGCTCACCCACGATCAGGTTGTGGACCTTTTTCATGTACTGGGTGATGGAGTCGCTGAGCTCATCGCCTGCCACCCGCACGGACTGGCTGAGCACGATGCCCTGCAAGCTGAGCACGGCCACCTCCGTGGTGCCGCCGCCGATGTCGATGATCATGTTGCCGGTGGGCTCAGCCACGGGCAGGCCTGCCCCGATCGCCGCCGCCACGGGCTCATCGATCAAGAACACCTCCCTCGCACCGGCCTGGGAAGCCGCTTCCATCACGGCGCGGCGCTCTACGCCCGTCACGCCACTGGGGATGCCGATGACGACGCGGGGGCGCATCAAGCCCTGGCCATCATCGACGCGGGCGATGAACTTCTGGAGCATGACCTCGGCAGAATCAAAGTCTGCGATCACGCCGTCTCGCAGGGGCCGCATGGCCTTGATGCTGTCCGGGGTGCGTCCCAGCATCTTCTTGGCATCGGAGCCCACGGCTAGAGGGACACCTGTTTTGCGGTCGATCGCCACCACCGAGGGCTCTTGTAGGACAATACCTTTGCCAGAAACATAAACCAGGGTGTTTGCTGTTCCTAGATCAATTCCGATGCCTCTGGCGAGAGACAAGCGCTTCCAAATTGGCACGGAGAAATTGCCCCCAAGAAGAACGTTTTACAAACCAAAAATTCAGTTGACCCACACACCTGCTGATGACGTGGATTCTATTACGTTTCTTAACCGACCGTCTAGTTATTAAAATCCAAGTTCTGAGGGTGTCAAGCCCCAAACCGCATCTAGGCACTTGACCCCAGGGTGCTCTAACGGATTGTTCCGGTTCACAGGTCTTAATTTTAGCTGCTAGGGCAAATATAGCCTGGCTCGACCCATGCGGGGGGCTTTCCAGGAATTGGCTAGGAATTCGCCAGGAATAGGGATGGGGCAATTAAGATGGAGCCAGCGATAGTCGGGTCGCCTCAGGCGGCCCATATGTGATGAGCTTGAATAATGTGACCCTGGTGGGACGGGTGGGCGGCGATCCCAACGTCCGTTATTTTGAATCGGGCAGCGTGGTTTGCAATTTGACCTTGGCGGTGAACCGACCGACGCGCAATAGCGATGAGCCGGATTGGTTCAATTTGGAAATTTGGGGGCGGACGGCCCAGGTGGCGGCGGACTATGTTAAGAAGGGCAGCCTGATTGGGGTCAGTGGCAGTCTCAAAATGGAGTATTGGAGCGATCGCAGCACGGGCATTCAGCGATCGAAGCCGGTGGTCCGGGTCAATCGCCTGGATCTGCTGGGCTCCCGCCGGGATACGGAGGCCGCCGCTGGCGCGATGGGCGGCGGTGGCGGTGACTTTGATGAGTTCTAAGGATTTTGGCGCTGTGAGTTTAGTCCTGGTTTAAGTCTGCTTTGGGCCTAGACTTGTGCTTGCAACTAAAACAAAAGCAGCCGCTGTCTTGAGATAGCGGCTGCTTTTGAGTTTGGGGTTGAGCTAGAGCGGTACAGCCGTTAGTAGCGGATCTGAAGGGTCACCGAAGCTTGCACATTCTGCTCGCCGCCGATGACGGGGGAGGGAGCCGCGTCAAAGGCGGCAACGCCCGATAGTCGAGTCGTGGTGCTGAACTGCGGCGGCGCAGCGGCACCATTGACCTGGATGTTGACAATTTCCTTGGCCTCAAACCCCAGCGCATCCAAGACGGTATCGGCCTGGGCTTTGGCATCGGCGGCAGCTTTGCGCAGCGCCTGTTTTTCTGCCTGGGCAATCACCTCATCCGCCGCAGTGAAGCTAATGCCATTGATGCGCGTTGCGCCCGCCCCGACGGCATCATCCATGATCGCTCCGGCTTGGTTGGTTGGCAGGCGAAAGCTGACGGTGTTGGTGGCGGTGAAGCCCAGCAGGGTCTGCTCGTTGTTGTCGTAGCTGTAGCGGGGGTTGAGGCTGATGCCGGTGGTTTCTAGCTTTTCGACCTGGCGCTGTTTGAGGAGGTCTACGACGGCATTGGAGCGCTGGGCCGCTTCGGCTTGGGCTGCTTTGGCGGTTTTGGCTTGGACTTCGATGCCCAAATTAACCTGGGCTTTGGTGGTGGCGATGGATTCTACGCCCTGGCCGGTGACGGTCAAGCTGCGCAGGAGTTCTTGGGTCATGGCCGGGCTGGAGAGAACGGGCAGGCTGAGGGCGGCTAGGGCCAGGCTGGCGATCGCCCGACGCTGCCAGGATCGCTGCTTACAGGATTGCTGCGGAACAGGGACGATGGCCGAGGATGGAAGATGAAGCATTGCAGGCTCCTCACAAAAAAATCAAAGGGGTTAGCACCGGGGCCAGGAAGTTGATAGGCTCCGGCGATCGCGCCACCTAGCTTTCCTTGCTGCTACAGGATGCCACGGCGTTGGGAGATTAGGGCAGGGGTTGCGGTTTTGGCAACGGGAGGTGGGGGGATGGGTTGGCCGCTGGCTTTGGGTGCGGTGACCTAGGCTAGGGCGCTGCGAATGGCTTCTATGCGCTGGCGGTTGAGGCCTAGGTCGGATTTGCCGAGGCGGGAGGCGGAGCGTACTTGGACGCTGCCGCTGCCGTCGGCGTAGAATTCCACATCATCGACGTAGCCCATGAGTTTGGTGGTGAATTCGGCGTAGAGGTAGTTGTCGGTGGCTTCGATGATGGCGGTGCGCTCCAGGGCTTGGATGTGGGTTTTGAGTTTGGCGATCGCTTCGCTGCCCGCAATGGCCAAGGGCGCAATGTAATGCTCCCGGTCGCTGGCGGGGGCCTGGCTGGAGACGCAGTTGGGGGAGTCGGGGACTGGCGCGTTGAATTGGCCGTTGCTGACGCCGAGGTTGCTGGGACGGGTACCGGAAAATTTAAACATCACAAGACTCCTCACCCTAGATCGGTGACTCAGATTTCTGTTTCAGATTGTAAAGCTGAAACGGGGTAAAGCTGCAACGGGACAGGGCAGGTGAGGTTTATGCCCAGCGCAGTCCGACCAGACGAGCCTAGGGGAAATTTAAGCCTGACGTTTCGTCAGTTGCTTGCGCACCAAGAAAATCGCCAAGGCGACTAAAACGATGCCCAGGGCAATTTTGGACAGGGGGCCGATATACTGCTCCACTTCGCTATAGTTTTCGCCTAAGAGATAGCCAAAGGCCGTCAAGAACGTCACCCAAATGGCGGTGCCTGCGGTGGAATAGAGCAAAAACTTGGGCAGGGCCATGCCTTCGATGCCAGCGGGCAGCGAGATCAGGGTGCGGATGCCGGGGACGAGGCGACCGAAGAAGACGGCCTTGGTGCCGTGGCGGTTGAACCAGGCCACGGATTTGGTGATGTCGGCGCTGGAGAGGCCGAGCCATTTGCCGTAGCGATCGCACCAGGCCCCCAAGCGCTCGGCATTAAAGACCTTGCCGATGTAGTACCAGGGCAGGGCTCCGGCGATGGTGCCCAGGGTGCCAGCGGCGATCGCCCCCAACCAGCCCATGTTCCCTTGGGAAATGTTGAAGCCCGCCAGGGGCATGATCAGCTCCGAGGGAATGGGCGGGAACAGGTTCTCAGCGAACATCAAGAAAGCAATCCCTCCGTAGCCCAGGCTGTTCATGATGTCGGTAACCCAAGCCACTAGGTTTTCGCCCATGTTGCGATCGCGCCTCAGAGGTTGTTTGAGAAAGGTGGAGGTCTGTCAGAAAGGCTCTCCATGTTAAAGCTGAAGCATCAACACAGCCGCAACTCAAGAGCCATGTCCAAAGCATATCCGAGCAACTTGACCTTTGCCCAATACGAGCTGCTATCTGAGCTGCTCCCCGAAGACAAGAAGCGAGGTCGCCCCCGCAGCGTCAAAACAACCCGTCAGGAAAAGTGCGGGCTATGGGCATCATCAGCTACAGCCAAAGCAATTCTCAAGCATCCTCTTAAACAACCTCTGAGCCTCGCTAGGCCAAAGCTTCCATCGCTGCGGGGGCGAGGGGCGACAAGCCCAGCTCCGCTAGCAAGGCCAAGTCCTCCTCATTGGCGTTGTTGCCCACCGTCAGTAGCTTCTCGCCATAAAAAATCGAATTGGCCCCGGCCATAAAGCAGAGCACCTGGGCTTCCTTGTTCAAGCTTTCGCGACCGGCGCTGAGCCGCACCTTGGCCTTCGGCATCAAAATCCGAGCTACGGCACACATCCGCACCAGCTCCAGCGGATCAACCTTTTGATTGTTTTCCAGCTTGGTACCTGCCACGGCGACCAGGGCATTGATCGGCACGCTCTCGGGATGGGGCTGCATCGTCGCCAAAATCTCTAGCATCCGGGCGCGATCGCCCAGCGTCTCCCCCAATCCAATAATCCCCCCCGTACAGAGCGTCACCCCAGACTGGCGCACATGCTCTAGGGTTTGGAGGCGATCGCCATAGGTCCGAGTACTAATAATTTCGCGATAAAACTCCGGCCCCGTATCCAGATTGTGATTGTAAGCCGTTAGCCCCGCTGCCGCTAGGCGCTGCGCCTGGGGTTGATTCAACATCCCCGCCGTCACGCAGGCCTCCAGGCCCAACTCGCGCACGCCCCGCACCATCGCCAGCATATCCTCAAAGGCCTTGCCCTCGCGGATCTCCCGCCAGGCCCAGCCCATGCAAAAGCGACTGGAGCCCGCCGCCTTGGCCTGGGCGGCTTTTTCGAGCACCGCCGCCACATCCATCACCGGCTCGGCCTTGACCGGCGTGTCGTGGTGGACCGACTGGGCACAGTAGCCACAGTCCTCCAGGCAACCGCCGGTTTTGACACTCAGCAGGGTAGCGAGCTGGACTTCGGGCTTGGGGTTGTACTGGCGATGTACGGTCTGGGCGCGGTGGACGAGGTCGAGCAGGGGGGTTTCCAACAGGGCGAGGATTTCGGCGGTGGTCCAGTCGTGGCGAATCTCAGACATGGCAGGGATTAGGGGACGAATCGAGGGGCAGTGGAACGGCGGATTAGCAGCAGATTAGCAGCAGACGGGCGGCCATTTCATGGGGCAAAGCAGGGCGGGGTAGAGGGGGATGGCTCCAGGAAAACCGCAGGTTGTGATTAATTTTGATCTTTATAGTACTGAGGTACTATTATTGGAGTAGGGCAAAACCGTCCCCACCGCTGGGAGTGCGATCGCCCACCAAAACACCGGCCAAAACACCGGCCAATCGAATCGGTCAATGCCATCAGCCAGCCCCGAGACAGCCTCTGCGGAGCCATGCTCACAGCTTACCGGCTGGGCGGAAGCGGATGGCCGCTTGGGCCGAAATCGGGGGGCCAGAATTGGGGGGCAGATCTGAATCCACTGGCGATCGCGCAGCTTTCCCCGCCCTCTTCCCCCCAGCCCATGCCCTCATCCTGTCCTGGAGTTCGCCATGGAACCTCGTCACAACCAGCCTGAATCTCGCCCTCCATTCCCAGCCGTTCCCCACCCCCAGACGAGGCCGCTTCACCCTGACCCCAGGCAGCTCCAACAGCCATCACCCACCTCC
>JAAUQQ010000340.1 GCA_012032745.1 Synechococcales cyanobacterium RM1_1_8 | reverse complement strand
AGGTAATGACCAACCCCAGATTGCTTTTGATTTCCCGTTTTACTTCGTCTGCACTGTTCACCAGCTTGCAAAGCAAGTCTGTACGTTTGTGTCAGGAAGTCAGGTCGGCACCATGAAAATCATTTATCTTGGTTCAAGCATACCATTTGCTCGTCTCAGCCTCGCTGTCTTCACTCGTTTTCCAAACATGGTTCAGGCAGCAGACTTCGACTCGCCTACTTTCATCCCGACGCCAAATCAAAGATTATGGCGCGGGGCTTCCCGCGATATAGCTAAAGCTTGAACCTCAAGCTCGAACCCAGCCCATGCTCTACCTCAGCCCAGCGCAATTCCAAACCATGGCCGATGGGGCGATCGCTGCCTACCCCCAGGAATGCTGCGGCCTCCTCCTGGGCCAGATTCTGGCCGACGACCATCGCCAAGCCACCGAAATCCGCCCAGTGGCCAATGCCTGGACCCCAGAGCTAGAGCTAGAGCACCAGTCCCACTTTTCCCCTGGGATGATCGAAGCCCACAGCCCCCAAGATCGCTTTGCCATTGATCCCCGCGATTTGCTCAAGGCCCAAAAAGAGGCCCGCGCCCAGGGCTGGCAGATCATCGGCATCTACCATTCCCACCCGGATCATCCTGCTGTGCCCTCGGAGCGCGATCGCCAATCCGCTTGGCCCGACTACAGCTACCTGATTTTGTCCGTGGAAGGGGGCGCGATCGCCGATCTCCAAAGCTGGCGACTCAACAACCATAACCAATTCACCCCCGAACCCTGGCAGCTCCGACCCGCGCCTAGGGCAAGTTTCCTTACACAAATCCCCCAACCGCCACCTTTCACGCAAAAATAAAAAAGCAACCGCCAACCGGAACGCCGACCATCCCACCGGAGCCTCCTCAACTCCGGGGCGGGCGTTACCCCCTCACCGGCCCAAGCCTTGCCCGTAAACTTCGCCAGTCAATCTCTGTCGCCCAGCGCCACAGTTCAGCATCCGTCTTGCAACCCCATGCTCAATCTAGACACCAACTCCATCGAACTCACCCAAGATGACTACGCCCGCTACTCGCGGCACCTCATCCTCCCCGAAGTCGGCCTAGAAGGGCAAAAACGCCTCAAAGCCGCCAGCGTCCTCTGCGTCGGCACGGGGGGCCTCGGCTCACCGCTCATCCTGTATTTGGCAGCGGCAGGCGTGGGCCGCCTCGGCATCGTCGATTTCGATGTGGTGGACCATTCCAACCTCCAGCGCCAGGTGATCCACGGCACCTCCTGGGTGGGCAAACCCAAGATCGAATCCGCCAAGCACCGCATCCATGAGATCAACCCCCACTGCCAGGTGGACCTCTACGAAACGGCCCTCAGCTCCGAAAACGCCCTGGAGATCCTCGCGCCCTACGACATCATCGTCGATGGCACCGACAACTTCCCCACCCGCTACCTGGTCAACGATGCCTGCGTCTTGCTGAACAAGCCCAACGTCTACGGCTCCATTTTCCGCTTTGAAGGCCAAGCCACCGTCTTCAATGCCCAGGGCGGCTGGAAACGTCCCGAGGGCTGGGATGCCCTAAGCAAAGAAGAGAAGGCGGAACTGCGCCGTAAGAAAAAAGACTGGCTCTACGACGACAGCATCCCTGGGCCAAACTACCGCGACCTCTACCCCGATCCGCCGCCACCGGGCATGGTGCCCTCCTGCGCTGAGGGCGGTGTGCTGGGTATTCTCCCCGGCATCATTGGCGTCATCCAGGCCACGGAAACCGTCAAGCTGATCCTGGGCAAGGGCACCAGCCTCAGCGGCAGGCTAATGCTCTACGATTCCCTGGAAATGAAATTCCGTGAGCTGAAGCTCCAGCCCAACCCAGAGCGCCCGGTGATCGAGAAACTGATTGATTACCAAGAGTTCTGTGGCATTCCCCAAGCCGCCGCTGCGGAAGCAGAGGCTAAAAGCATGATTGAAGAAATGACCGTGACTGAGCTAAAAGCACTGATCGATAGCGGGGCCGATGACTTCCTGCTGCTGGATGTGCGCAATCCCCATGAGTACGAAATCGCCCAGATTCCCGGCTCAGTGCTGATCCCGCTGCCCGATATCGAAAATGGCGATGGGGTTGAACAGGTGAAGCAAGCGTTGAACGGTCACAAGCTGATTGCCCATTGCAAAATGGGGGGGCGATCGGCCAAGGCCCTGGCCATTCTCAAGGAGCATGGCATTGACGGGACCAATGTGACGGGCGGGATTATGGCCTGGAGTAATGAAGTCGATTCCTCGGTGCCGACTTACTAGGGGCGAGGCATCCTGCTAAATGGCTAGGGATATGGCATGGCCTGGTTACGGTTCTAACGGCTGAGGCCGAGGAATGCCGTAAGACTTTGGCCCTGTTGGTGCAAGCCTATATGCGTCTCAAGAAGATTCGCTTCTATGGCAAGGGCAGTACCACCATTGGCATGAAGGAATTGGGGGCTCGTACAGAGCCTGACGAGTCCTATTGCTTAGGGGAGCGTAAGCCAATTCCTGACCTGGTTTTAGAAATCACAGTGACCAGTGGCAGCATTGATGCTCTGGAGATTTTTCGCCGCATTGGTGTGCGGGAGGTTTGGTTCTGGGAGGATAGCGTAATTTCAATCTATGCTTTGCGAGACGATGGCTATGAGCTTGTCAATAGGAGCGAGCTGTTGCCTGATTTAGATATTCGCAGCCTTGAATTCCACTCCCACATGGCCGATCAGTATGATGCTGTGAATGCGTTTATTGAGGCGATCGCCTAGAGCATTTTCACTCAGAACTTCCGAGAAGTCTGCATTGAAAGCATAGTCAGGTGCAGTGGAGCAAAAAATATCGGCGGGGCACAGCTAAGAACATCGATAAACTGGGCATAGTCGCAAGCTAGTGAAAATTGCAGGAGTGCTTCAGCCATGGAAGCAAACGCTACAGTTTAGGAAGCCTACCGCTACGTGATGTCATTACTTGAGAACCGCCTTGAATGGCCCAGAAGACGCTTCAAGCGGAGAAACTGGCATCGCTGAATCACAAGATGATGAACCTTGGGTTCAACCAGCCATCAGACATCAAGCTGTGATGAAAGCCTACACAACAGGCGGAGTTTTCTGGTTTAGAATAGGTTGGTAGTGAGAGACAGCTGCATTCTCCGCTCGGTTTAAGAGCCACTGAGGTACATTGACCCAACGAATTCGAATGGATAAGAAATCATCTCTTGCAGCTAGAGCAGCAAACTTGTGATGCCCCTTCAACCATCGCATACGGATGTTCTGAGCCTGACCAATATATAAAATCGTTCCACAGCCGCTGACGACTAGATAAATGCCACTTGATGCTGGCAACTCGGCAATTTTGCTTAACGGAATCATCGCTACAGACTATCAATATGAATATCCGCAAATTGAGCTTCTAGCTTGATTCGTTTCCAGTCAGTCTCAATTTCCTCCTGATTAAGCCTGCCATTTGGCCAACTTTGACCATGGAGTCTTTCAGCATCTGCTCAGAAGCGACTAGATCGCTAAGTGATAAATCTATGCCTTCCTCACGGAGAGCGATCAGCTTCTCAAGAAGCTGCTGCCATTGAATTTTATAACGCAAGTCACGCCCCTTCGTAAGATCAGGACGCTCTTTCTTAAGCTGTTTTGTATTCTCAACACAGGTTAGATTAAAGACTTCTTGCTTGAGAATCTGCATTTTCATCGCGAAATCACCTTATGACTTTGCATATCGCATGACAGACTTCACCAAGTTTAGGATTTCAGACTTCTCCAAATCGAGCAAAGTTACGCCCAGTTCAATCGCCCTATTGCTAGAACGAGTTGAATATATTCTATTGACCTTCTCCACGATCTGAGGAGACACCCCATCTTCTTTGAGAATCGTTTTTACTAGCTCTCGCTGGACTCGATATGTGTCATTCCAAACTTGAAGCGATCGCTGACTGTTCTCAAGGTGGCTAATTTTTTTGATTTTTTCAGAGGTGGAGTCCAAAAAATTGGTCAGGGCTTGAGCTGTACTGACCCCAGCCTTCTGCATGAGCTGCTTCAGTACAAAACCTTTGTGTTGACTATCTCGAATGACTTTGACATGTTCATCGCGATAATGCTCAAGGATTTGCTCCGCAGCTTGCTTCGTTACAACTTTCTGCGTGTAACCGCTGACGCTACCACCCTGTAAGCGAACATCATCTAAGACCTGGTCATAGTCGGTCATGCGGTGGCGACCATGCTTAAAGAGATCTTTCCCCGAAGCTTTGTCGTAAGGAATCGGGGAACCGTCTTCATCCTGAATGTCATACATCTTTTCAGGATTGGTTAGCTTGACTTTCCTCGGTCTTGGGTTATTCGATGACTTTGTCACGGGTCTAACTTTAGCTCTGTCATTGGGATGGCAGCGTACAGCTTTAACCTAAGGCGCTTTGCATAGGAATACACACTGGCAATAAAAAATACAAAGAATCTTCATCAAATTCCGGAAAATTTCAGCAAAATAGCAAGAGATATGGATGGGCATCTTCACAATTCCCAGGACGTTGAACCGCCACAAGATGGGCCACCACCGGCACCAACAGATTCCCCGTCACCGCCGCCGCCCCTAGCCCAATCCCCATCACCGAAGCCCAAGCTGCATAGGGCCACCGCGCCTTGCCGCTGGGGTGGGATACGCCGAAACAGAGGCCGGAGAGGGCGATCGCCAAGGGAATCCAAACCCATTGCAAATCGAGGACAGCGTAAATACAATGTAATTGCAGGCTTTAAAGATCACCCATGGATGAACTCAGATTCGAGTGGGATCCCAATAAGGCTGAATCCAACCGCAAAAAACATGGTGTTTGTACAACGAGGATTTTTAGCCATGCAAGATGAATACGATTTCTCTGAATCCGTCAAAAATCCCTACGCGAAGCGTCTCAAGAAGCAGGTGACCATTCGCCTTGAGGAAGAGATTGTGGACTATTTTAAGGAACTCTCTCTAGAAACTGAAATTCCCTACCAGAGCCTAATTAATCTCTACCTAAAAGACTGCATTCAATCAAAGCGAAAACTCTCCCTAGAATGGACCGTGACTTAACCTGAGCCAAGCTCTAGGCCCCTTCTCCAGCCTCGGCCTGGTGCGTCAGCTTCCAAAACGTCGAAGACAGCAAATTCGCCACAATGTGGGCCACCACTGGCACCAACAAATTCCCTGTCACCACTGCCGCCGCCCCCAGCCCAATCCCCACCACCGAAGCCCAAGCTGCATAGGGCCACCGCGCCTTG
>JAAUQQ010000009.1 GCA_012032745.1 Synechococcales cyanobacterium RM1_1_8 | reverse complement strand
ATGGGACAATTGGGAAATCCACCCGCTGTCCTCCCTGTTTGATCCTTGCTAGCCAGCGTGGGTTTGCCAGCCTCAAACTCCCCAGACGGCTGCGCCGAATCCGGACCAAAAATCTGCAACAATGACCTGGGAGCGATCGCTGCGCAAGCTTTCGGAGACATCGCCCCCGACCGGCCCCGCTGCGAGACATTTACGAGAGAACCCTTGGCCATCGACCTGCGTAGCTATGTCTACATCGACAACCTTCAATCTCAGCACGCGGCCTTCATCGGGACGGTTTCTTCAGGTTTTATGCCCCTGCCGGGGGATGCTTCGCTCTGGCTGGAGGTCTCGCCGGGTTTAGAAGTCAATCGCCTCATGGATGTGGCAATGAAAGCGGCGGTGGTGCGACCGGGGGTTTTGTTTGTGGAGCGCCTCTATGGCCTGCTCGAAATCCACGCCAGCAGCCAGGGCGAGGTCAAGGCCGCAGGCCAGGCCATGCTGCAACGCCTGGGGGTCAAGCGCCAGGATGCCCTCAAGCCTCGGGTGGTCTCGAACCAGATTATCCGCAACATCGATGCCCACCATGCCCAATTGATCAACCGCACCTGTCGCGGCATGATGATCACAGCGGGCCAGACGCTCTATGTGTTTGAGGTCCAGCCTGCGGCCTATGCCTCCCTGGCGGCCAATGAGGCGGAGAAGGCGGCGCTGATCAATATCTTGCATGTGACCTCGGTGGGCAGCTTTGGCCGGTTGTATTTGGGTGGGGCGGAGCGGGATATTTTGGCGGCGGAGCGGGCGGTGACGGGGGCGATTGAGAGCTTGCCGGGGCGTGAGGCGCTTGGCGCTCGTAGGGAGTAGGAAGCCATGGCGAATCCTGACCATGTGGCCCATTTGAAGCGGGGGGCTGAGCACTGGACGGCTTGGCGGCAGGCCCAGCCAGGGTTGGTTCCGGATTTGGCGGGGCTGGTGTTGGCGGGGGTCGATCTCCAGGGGTTTGAGCTGGCGGCGGTGGATGCCCGTGGGGCGGATTGGAGTGGCTGCCGGGCCCAGGGGGCAAATTTCAGCCAGGGGAATTGGGTGCAGGTGACCCTGCGGGGCATGGATGGGCGATCGCTCCAAGCCAGCCAAGGCAATTTTGTCGGAGCCAGTTTGGCGGGGGCGAATCTCCAGGCGGCGGATTTGCGAGGTGCCAACTTCCTGGGGGCCGATCTGGCCCAGGCGAACTTGATGGGGGCTGATCTGAGCGGTGCGGATTTCTCTGCCGCCAATTTGTCTGGGGCAAATTTGAGTGGGGCATTGTTCAATCGGGGGCTGGCCCGCCATGCCAGCTTTGCCGGGGCTTTGCTCCATGGCGTTAGCCTTTGTGAGACCGATTTGAGTGACAGCAACTTGAGCGATGCCAGTTTGGTGGGAGCTCAGCTCTATCGCACGGTGCTGCAAGGGGCCTGTTTGGTGGGGGCCTATGTGACCCAGGCCTATGCTGTATCGGCGGATTTTCGCCAAGCCAATTTGGCTGGGGCGGATTTTCGCTGGGCGAATTTGCACCAGGCGAATTTGCAGAGCTGCGCCATGGAGGATGCCTGTTTTCTCTATGCGAATTTGCGGCTGGCCCAAGTGGCAGGTACAGTCTTGGCAGAGTTACCTCAAGAAGCCATGGATTGGTGCAAGCCTTGGGAGGCTGGGGGCAATTATGATGGGCGATCGCCCAAGCTGGAGTAGGCTGTTTGGTGCGGCTGCTCCTATAATATGGACGGTTTGGGCTTCTAATTTGGGACTGTAGCTCAGTAGGATAGAGCGACCGCCTCCTAAGCGGTAGGCCGCGCGTTCGAATCGCGCCAGTCCTGTTGGTTAGGCGAGAATTAGGCTATGTCGGAATGCTGAGTTGAATCGATTCAGCAATCTTTCGGGCGAGATGCTGAAAATCCTGCTGGGCTCGCTGTACAGCAGAGACATGGGAGCCGATCGCCCCATCCGCAGGCTTCAAATGAAACATCGGCTTATGGGCTTCTTGGGCCATGGGCATCAGGCTCTGGTAGTTCTTGAGGAGCGCTAGGCATACCGGGTCGTCGGCGACGCTGAGAGACTGTTTAATCTCTGCGGTCGACTCTGCAAGAACTTCTCCGTGGTAAGTGTCTGGAATTTTGGCGATCCAGCGCTGAAATGCCTTAACGGGGCGATCGAGCCGAACGGCATGTTGAAGCACGATATAGCCAATCGGCTGCATCTGGCCTTGAGGAAGGCGCAAGTCTGCTGCTGGGTTTCTAGCGATTCTCTCTTTCCACTCCTCACGCCAGCGAAGCAGGGTGGGTCCTAGATTTTTTAAGCCCTGTAGAGAGTAGAGGTCAGGGGAGAGGGGAACGACTACATGGTCTGCGGCGATCAAGGCGGATCGATTGATCGCGCCGAGGTTGGGGCCAAGATCGATCAGTACAATATCTGCCCGGTGAGCGGAGGCCGCCTGTTGCAGGAGCCGCCAAAAGGCCGAGATAACCCTAAAGGAGCGCTCTTTTCGATCCAAACATCCGGGCCATTCATCGGAAAGATCATCCTCAAAGCTAGAGAGCTGCAAATCTCCGTTGAGCAAGGCTAAACCTTCGTCAATGGTTTCGAGCCTAGGCGCTGCAATATCGCCAATGCCCCGAATCAGGGGCTGAAAGCAGCGAAAGACGGTATTGGGCTGCTCTGCATGGAGCCAAATCTCTTCGAGGCGGTCTTCATCTAAGAATGCTGAGGTGAGATTAGCCTGGGGGTCAAAATCTGCAGCTAAGACGCGCAATCCTAAGTCCCGATACATCCAGGACAAATGGTAAACCAAGGAGGTTTTACCCACGCCGCCCTTGTTGTTGAAGAAGGCAACCATGGGAGGGACAGTCGAGGGATTGATGGCTGGGCTCATGGTCGTCCTCTAATAATGACGGTGGTAAAAGCTGCATCCAACAAAAACTCCGGTGGGGGATTGCCATTCTGGATCAGGCTGCGCTTGGCGGTGGGAATGCCGACTCCAAATCGCTGGACATAGCCCAGGGTTTTCATCACTTCTGCCAGGTGGGGATTGCGGTAATCGGTTGCCCCTTGACCGAAGTTATTGGGAGTGACCTGTCCAAAGAGACCGCCAGGGTTGGAGATTTCGATGCGATCGCGAAACCAATAAACTTTAGTCGGCGCATTCGTTTGCTCATAGGAGCGATGCATAACGGCATTGCGAACCAGTTGTTGCAAGGCGGCAATGGGATAGTCCGGCTGCTGAATTTCCAGTGTCTCGCTAGTGAGATCGGTCGCGATGGAAATATTGATTTGGAGGGTTTCATCCAGAATACGGAGAATGTCTAGCAAAGAACCGCTGATTTCCTTTTGGTCTCGAATGGGATCACCTAGCTCCGTGCCATCAATGCGTAAAAACTGAACGTAGTGGCCGGGTACAAAGGTTTTTGGGGATCGACCTACAACCAAGATTCCCAGAACCGTTGGGGTTGATTCTGGTTCTGGCGTTGTAAAACGGGCCGAGGCTAGCTGCTGGCTTAAAGAACGGTGATTTTCGTCCAGGATCTCCGGAGCAATACTAAAGGGGAGATAGGACTGACGAAAAAAATCACCATTCAAGTCTGCCATTGTGGCGGAAGGCAGAGGACACAAATCAAAGGGGAGATCACTGGCTCGGCGCTTTTCATTTAGCCTGCGCTCCTCTTCGGGGGTGGCAGTGGCACGCCTCGGTCCCACTCGAATCCAGGTGCGACCATTGAAGCGCACAGGCGGCGCTTGGGAAGGTTCCACGACCACAGCGACCAATTCACAACCGTTGATGTTCTTTTTGCTGACTTTTAAAAACGGCAATGGCAAAATGTTGCCGTCCGATCGCATATCCGTAAGCCGCAGCAGGAGTTCATCGGTAATGGGGAGATTAGCGCAAGAGCCATCGTCTTTGACACCAATAAAGATGACCCCAGGGGCTTGATGATCCGGCAAATCGTTCGCGAAGGCACAGACGGCTTGGCGGATTTTATTGCGGTCAGCGTCCGAAGCTTTACGCTCGACTCGGTCTGATTCCAAATCTCGCAATAGACTCTCTAGGGCGTGATCATCCATGAAAACTTTGCTGCCGCTGATTACCTGATGGCTAGTCGCCTCCCGCAGTTTACCGCCTTGGCAAGGCTAGAGGAGATTCCATAGAAGCTCTGCGGAGCTGTGGGCGCTGGCTGGCGTTGAGAAGAATGGCCTGTGCTAGCATCGGATTGCTAATGGGGGACTCTGTATGGTTGCTCAAACCGCTTCAAAGCTTACCCTGCGAGAGTATCAGCGTTTTTGTGAGACCGCTGAAGTGACCGTGACCGCAGTGCTGCTGGTGGAAGTGGTCAGCGCTAGCACGGCGATTCAGGATTACCGCGAGAAGGAGAATTTTGTCCCGCTTTAAGTTGCTACCCCGGTTTTGTGAGAGCACTGATTCAGGATTTGACTTCTCATCCCAGCGAGCGGCAGTTTTGCTACGATCCAGGCATGGCTGAGCTGATCTCTGCTTGAGCCAAGTTACGGTTGACCCAGCGCAGGAGCCTCGCCCATGGTTGTCACGCTCAACCTCCAGCCCACCCTCGAATTGACGGATGCTCAGTTTGCGCAAATTTGTGTCAACAACCGAGACCTCAAGTTTGAGCGCACCGCCCAGGGAGGACTCGTCATTCTGTCCTTGACCGGGGGCGAAACGGGTGAGCGTAATGCGGAAATTAATGGTCAGCTTTGGCTGTGGAACCGGCAGGCCAAGCTGGGCCATATTTATGATTCATCGACTGGCTTTCGCTTGCCGAATGGAGCGATTCGCTCGCCGGATGCTGCTTGGTTGGAGCGATCGCGTTGGCAAGCGCTGACGCCAGAGCAGCGGCAAAAGTGGATTCCGCTCTGTCCTGATTTTGTGATCGAGCTGCGTTCTTCAAGCGATGAGATTGAGGATTTGCGGCTAAAAATGCAGGAGTATATCGAAAATGGGCTACGTCTAGGCTGGCTCATCGATCCACAGACGCGGCGAGTCGAAATTTATCGAGCCGGTCAACCCCTGGAGACGTTAGAAAGCCCCACTGAGCTTTCGGCGGAAGCATTGATGTCGGGATTCGTGATGGACTTGTCGGGAATCCTGACTTAGTGCCTGTTGAATGTTTTCATATCACCGACAGGTCATAGGCGCTTGCAGCTTTCCTATGACCCATCATCCGCGATCTGTCGCTATTTTGAGGTTGCTTGATTTAGCAGCAGTTGCAAGCCATGACTAGACCTGAGCGTATTGACCTGTGAGCTTGCTGAGCTGCTGCACCAGCAGGCTGAGGAAAAGGCCCACATCGGTAACGACGCCGGTACTTTCGACCGAGCCGCGATCGCTCAATTTTGTCACCACCGCTGGATTAATATCCACACAAACCAGCTTGACTCCCGCAGGGGTCATGTTGCCGACGCCGATGGAATGGAGCATGGTCGAGAGCATCAGAATCAAATCTGCGCCTTCAATCAGACGGGCATAGTCCGCCTGGGCTTCCAGCAGGTCCATTTTCGTGTCCGGCAGGGGGCCATCGTCGCGAATCGAGCCCGCCAGGGAAAAGGGCACGTTGTTTTTGACACATTCATACATGATGCCGCTGGTGAAGAGACCCTGCTCCACGGCCTGGGCGATGCTGCCGCAGCGGCGGACGCTATTGATCGCCTTGAGGTGGTGGCGGTGGCCGCCATGGACGGAGGTGCCCCGTTTCATGTCCACCCCCAGGGAGGTGCCCATCATCGCCTGTTCGATGTCGTGGACGGCGATCGCGTTCCCCCCCAGCAGCGCCTGGACATAGCCTTCGCGGATCAGCTTGCGCAGGTGTTCGCTGCCGCCGGTGTGGATGACCACGGGGCCAGCCGTGACCACGACCTTGCCGCCGCGATCGCGAATTTGCCGCAGATCCCAAGCAATTTGCTCCACGACCAGCTCGACGCGGCGCTCGCTGGAAACCCCCGCCCCCATGAAGCCAAACTCCTCGGTGCTGGCTTTTTTGAGGGAGCTGCCGCTGCGGTTGGTGCGGATGCCTTCGCTGCCGACCACCACTTGCTCATCAATGCAGAGGTCGCGTAGGAGCTTGCAGGTGGCAATGGTTTGCCCCTGGGCGTTTTGGGTGATGGCGATCGCCCCATCCATGCGCTGGCCCTGGACCTGGATCCATCGGCCTTGAACCAAGACTTCTGTGGGATAGATATTGGTGACATAGAAGTCATCGGGGGCGACACCGGCCTGAACGACAGCCTCTAGGTTGGCGGGCTGGGGCGCATCGGCGGTGGTGACGGCACCCAGATCCACCAGTTGGGCCATGATGTCCCGCATGACTTCGGCATCCGGGGCGGACACTTTAATTTCCGCTGCGGACTTGTCCTGGCGCTGACTGCCCAGGTTGAAGTTGAGCACCTGGAAGCTGCCGCCGCCGGAGGTGATGGTATCCAGGGCCTTATTGACCAGGCCGGAGTCGAGCAAATGGCCTTCGAGGTGAATGATGCGGCTCTGGATGCTGGAGGTCTGGGGGGAGGCCTGGCGCGGTTCGGTGGTCTTCAGGGTCAGGCATTTGGCCGCGCCCCCTGCTTTGAGAAATTCCGTCAGGGGGGTTTCGACGACCGTGAAGCCGCGATCGCCCAGGGCCTGCTTGAGGCGATCGCCCGCCTGATTCATCACCACCACCCGACCCACATTGACCGAGTTACAGGCAAAGCGAATCGCATCGGCCTCTTCCACCACAATGCGCTTCTCCTCAGGCACCCGCAGCTCAATCAGGTGATTGGAATAGGTATCGAAGGCGGGGGGATAGTAAAGCAAATAGCCATCGCTCAGGGGGCAAAAGCAGGTATCCAAATGGTAGAACCGCTGATCCACCAGCCGCAGGGACAGCACCTCCACATCCAGCCACCGGGCCAGGTAGGGATGGGAATCCAGCTCCGAGCGAAAGCCGTAGCCCGCCCAGAGCCAATGGCCCCCGCGATCGAACAGGGCATCCCCCGCTCCCTCAAAGGGCAGACCTTCGGGCAGCACCTGCACCGTAAACCCCTGGGCTTCAAACCAAGCCTGGAAGTGGGGTTCTTCGCCCTGGCGCTCCGGGTGAAAAAAGCGGCTGAGCACCACGGTTTTGTCGAGCACCAAGCCAGCATTGGCGGTAAAAACCATGTCGGGCCAGCCTTTTTGGGGCTCCACCAGTTCCACCTGGGCCTGGTCCTTTAGCACCTGGTACAGTCCGGTCCACTGCGCTTCGGCCCGCTCCCGCGAGGAGCGGTGAATGTTGCCTTCCATCCAAGGATTGATGACGTAATCGACATCGTAGTGGTGGGGCGCGCACATCAAAATGCGAACGGGAGCGGTCACGGAATCTGTCATCGTCATGGGGGGTAGGTTATGCTATTTCTGCATTTTTTAAATGCAGTTTTGTGGTGGCCGAGCGAGGGGAGAGCCCCCTTTTCTAAGGTGGAAACAATGGCGTTTGTCCCTGCTCAATCCGGCTCCTCAGAAAAGACTTCCTGGGAGACTAAAATCCTACCGTGAGAGATAGTCTTCATCTGAAACTGTCCCTTAATTTCGATGCTCGCCTACTGAAATTCTATCGCCTCTTGATCCGAGGAGCGCAATGCCTCGGAGAGATTGGGGCTGATTGGGGAGTGAGTGACTGATCGGGGCTGCGGGCTGGTTTGGGGGATCTGGGTTATGGGTTTGGATGATTGGACTGGGAAGACTCAATGAGCAGTAACTGAATCCAATATTTCTAGTTGTAAATCTGAGGGTAAAAAGCTGAGCGAGAACATTGGCCAAAAATAGTGGGCGAAAATAGCGGGCGAAAAGATTAAAGAAATCAGCAAACCCTGATCTCGAAGGCGCGTTTCAGCGCCATGACAAAGTGGGCGCTATCTACCCTCCTGAAGTGGCAGTAGCGCGGGCTGCATCTCGCTTGTCGCCAGGGACAGACGGGCCTTGGGGGGCCGATTGGGGCGATCGCCGCGCGGCGGATCTTGTCAGGAAGGCATGACATTCCTAGCTTGGCAGTCCAAAATGGTGATGTAAAATACGGTTTATGGAGCAGCCGAGGCAACCTCAGGGCCTAGGGCTGCTACTAGACTTTTCAAAAAGCAAATTAGCCCCATCTCTGCCGTTCTAGTTTGCTATCCAACCGTTAGTTGTAGGAGATAGTGTCATGACTCAGGTGCGCCAGTATTCGATTCACGACTTCCAAGATGAAGTCAGAGCCTTGGCGACGCGGGGAGTGATCGGTCGCCAAAGTCGCATTTATTCTCTGTGTCGGTTTTTTGATCACCGGGATTGGCCCCAGGTCGAGAAGCTGCTGGAATCCAGCGAATATCTTTTGCGAGATAATGTAATTGATTTGATCGGTCAAGAGACCTGGCTGAACGATTGATTCGGTTAGAAAAATGATTGGACCTAGATAGCTTGCTTCCACTACGTAAAGTCGCGGCTGACCTTTGGCTGCGGCTTGTCAAGATTGATGCTGCCAACTTCATAGGTTATGCCATTGGGGCTGGCCATTTTTTGGGAGGCCTTTCTGAGTTCGATGCCGATCACCTGGCCATCTTCGTCATAGTCTAGGATTAGACCCGGTGCAATTTGAGTGGTTTCTTCAATCACTCGAATGGGATTGAAGGAGATCTGGAGAATGTCTTTGTTTGGATCGTAAATAATTTTCATGGGGTAATCCTTGCCCGTGCTGGGCCCGTAAGGGGATGGCTAGTCCAAATTATTCTGTGACAGTAGCATCCCATGGCGGGAGACCTCGGACGCGGTGGGAATGCCAGGGTTTTGGTCGGCGATTTGTCGCCAGTGCTGCTCGGTGTTGCGCATGTCGGTGTCGCGGATGGCAGAATTGACCTCCGTCGGGAACTTAAGGTGCCCTGGGTGCCTGGGCGATCGCCGGGCTGCGGGCAACCAGGGGCTGGCAAAACGAGGACCAGATTTGGATGATATGGAGGCAGTACAAGGCGCTGGATTGCGGTATGGTTTGTCTGAATTACTTGGCCTGGACTATTGGGTCTGGATGGCTGGGCTCGAAATTTTTCGGGCCTGGAACACGGTGCCTTTATCGCGCTCGATTCCCTCGCGCTTACTCAATCTATGGCTAACTCTGACGGAACTGTGACCTATCCGTCGTCGCAGCAGGTTACCGTTCGCCCTGTGGGGGCCTATGCACTGGCTGGCCTGGCGGCCATGGGCGATCGCCTGCTGGCGGTGGACCGTATCCGAGGCTACCTGCTACGGATTGACCCAGCCACGAATAATACGGTGATCTTGAACCCGCTCCAGGTGGAGGACTGGCTGGATGTGACAGGCCTAGCGCTCTGGCAGCAATCCCTGTGGTTTGCCAAGGGGCGCGAGCTGTTTTGCTGTGAGGCTTGGCATGGGGAGCCCGCTGTGGCCGAAGCGACCCTGCTCATTCCTAGTTTGTTCGCCCGCTTGCCCTACGAGGTCGGCGATATGGCGGTTTGGGAGTCCACGGTCTATGCCACCTGTCAGAAGTCCGGCTATATCCATGTGTTCGATCGCCTCACGGGCAAACTGGTGACGCGCTTTCCCCAGCCCGGCGTGGGCTCAGAGAGCATCACGGCGACGGCGGAGGCGCTGTGGCTGTGCGATCGCGCTGAACAAACCGTCTATTGCCTCGATCGCGCCACCGGAGCCGTGCGTTTCAGTGCCCTCACGCCCTTTGCCTCGCCCACGGGCATCACGTTTTATCAGTCCCCCGGCCAGGCTGAACCGACCTGCTACATCGCCTATGCCGATGAAGAGGCCTATATTCGCGATGATCCCAACAGCGAGTCCGCCCTACCAACTGACCTTTCGCGATCGCACCTTCATTCACCCCCTCCACTTCCACCACAACCCCGAGGAACATTACACCCTCTCCAACGGCTACTTGATCGAACTGTCCTATGTGGAAGAACTGCTGCCCCTAGAGGCCGTCAGCGCCACCGGGGTTGAATGGCGCATCGCCCTGCCCTCGGATACCCTGCGCCAGCGGGTGCGCCACTTTGAGCCGATCGGCCATCCCTTCACCCTAGAAGAACAGGCGGGGCAGCGGGTCGCTGTCTTTAAGTTCGATCAGCTTTCTCCCCACCAAGCGGGGCTGCTGGGCTGGCGGGCGATCGTCGAAGTCTACGGCCTCAAATACAGCCTCAAGCCCGAGGATGTGGCCGATAGCCCTGCCCTGCCGCTGGAGTTTCAGCAGCGCTACCTGGTGGATGACGATGAATTGGCCATGGATAATCCCAAGATTATCCAAGCGGCCCAGGAAGCGGCGGGCACAGAGACCAACCTGCTGCGCAAAATGCTCAAGATCCGCAACTACGTCTACGATCGCCTCTCCTACAGCATCCAGCCCCGCATCGACACCCCCGATGTCGCCCTAGAACGGGGCACTGCCTCCTGCGGCGAATATGTCGGCATCCTCCTGGCCCTAGCCCGTCTGAATGGCATTGCCTGCCGCACCATTGGCCGCTACAAATGTCCGCCCCAGCCCGAAAAGCGCAACCTGCCCCTGGAGCCGGACTTCAACCACGTTTGGCTAGAGTTTTATCTGCCGGGGGTGGGCTGGCTGCCCATGGAGTCCAACGTAGATGATGTGATTGAACGCGGTCCCTATCCCCAGCGCTTTTTCATGGGCCTCTCCTGGTTCCATCTGGAAATCGGCAAGGGGATCAGCTTTGAAAAGCTCAAAGCCGATGACCTGCCCCCCGACGTCTCCCTGGGAGATATGGCGATCAACCATGTGCGATTCCAGGTGTTGGAGGAATTGGTCCCAGGGAAACATTTGGCGATGTTCAGCTCCCCCGCTGCGGCACCGGTTTTGCCCAGCCCGCTAGAGCCAGAGCCCCAGCCCCAGCCCCAGCCAGCTAAAGCAAAAACCAGAGCCAAGACGCCCGCCAAGGCCAAGACGCCCGCTCGAACTAGGACCGCCAAGGCTAAGACCCCCGCCCAAACCAAGACGCCTGCTAAAACCAAGGCCCAAACCAAGATGCCTGCCCAGGCCAAGACTCAAAGCCAGGCTCCAGCCCAGGCCCAAGACCAGCCCAATGCCTAGTAGACTCGGGCATTGGTTTTGCTCCCCGCTCCCCAATCCCTCCAACAGTTACCCCGAATCCCAAATCGAGCTGCGGCTATGACCTATTCCCTGATGATCCACGGTGGGGCCGGTGCCCTCGAAGACCTGAAATACGAAGCCGGTGAATCAGAATTTCGCACCAGCCTGTTGGAGATCTTGGCCCAGGGCCGCCAGCGGCTCGAAGCGGGGGCCAGCGCCCTCGATGTGGTGGAGTTTTGTGTGATGCTGCTGGAGGACAACCCCCTCTACAACGCGGGCCGGGGCTCCGTGCTCAATGGCCAGGGCCAGGTGGAGATGGATGCAGCCCTGATGAATGGCAGCGACCTGCGGGCGGGGGGCGTCACCTGTATTAAAAACGTCAAGAATCCCATTGCCGTGGCGCGGCTCGTGCTGGAGCAGGGCGACCATGTCTTGCTCGCTGGGGAAGGGGCGCTGGAGTTTGCCCAGGCTGCGGGGGCGGAGCTGCGGGAGAACGATTATTTCCTGACCGAAGCGCGGCTGAAGCAGCTCGCCGAGGCCCAGGCGGCGGGGCGGATGACCCTGGACCATGAACGAGTCAAGCCCGGCCAATCCGTGGGTCGAGCGGTGGGTCGAGCGTTGGGCCAAGCTGGAGAACCGGCGATCGCCCAGCGTCCAGCACCAACGGAAAAACTGGGAACCGTGGGGGCCGTGGCGATGGATCGCCAAGGCAATCTTGCGGCAGCAACCTCCACAGGCGGCTTGGTGAACAAGCGCTGGGGGCGGGTTGGTGACACACCTGTGGTCGGCGCTGGGGTCTATGCAGATAACGAAACCTGTGCTGTGTCAGCGACGGGCTATGGGGAGCAGTTTTTGCGGACCGTGTTTGCCAAGACGCTATCGGATTTTGTGCAATTCCAGGGGATGTCTGCCCAGGATGCGGCCCAGGCGGCAGTGGATTATTTGGTGCGGAAGGTGGATGGGGATGGGGGGGCGATCGTGATCGATCAAGCCGGGCGCTGTGGATCAGCCCAGTCTACTTCTGGCCTGATCCGGGGCTGGATTGAGCAGGGGGGGGAAGCGGTTTGTAAATTGGGCTAGGAGGCTTGGGTTCAAGCCCCTGGGACTGCATTTTTGGGCTTATTCCGGCTCCTCTGCCTTGGCCTCCAGGGAGCCCTGGTGCTTTGCCATCAAGTCGTTGATGCCTTCCAGGCCAATCAAACTGGGCATTCCGCCGCCGCTATTGGCTGTGGGGACGAAAACCATGGTTGATTTTCCTTCCATACACATCTCGTAGAGCATATTCATCGAGCGCAGTTGGAGGGAGGTGGCGGATTGGGCATAGATCGCTGCGGCTTTATTCATTAGGGTCGCAGCCAGTTCCTCTGCTTCTGCCAGCTTGAGGCGGGCGCGCTTTTCGCGCTCAGCGGAGGCTTCCCGCGCGATCGCCTCTTCCAGCTCGCGGGAGACAATCACATCCTTGATTTCCACCGAAATAATCGTCACGCCCCACTGCATCACAAATTCAGAGATATGTTCTCGAATCAGATCGCCCACATTGTCCCGCTCGGAGAGTAACTGATCGAGATTGCTCTTGCCCACCATGTCGCGGATGGAGGCCCGAGCGGCCATTTGCGTAGCGGAATGGTAGTCATCCACATTCAGCACAGCGGATTTGACGTTGTGGACCTTATAAAACACGATCGCATCCACTTCCACGGGAATATTGTCCCGCGTCAAACCCTTTTGTAGCGGCACGGTGTAGGTCACGATCCGCACATCTACGGTGCGCTTGGGGCTTTGCAATAAGGGGATATAGAAATATAGGCCCGGCCCAATCACCCGCGTAAAACGGCCCAGGGTAAATAACACCTTGCGATCCCACTCATTGCAGGTGCCGAAGAAGCGCAGGGAAAACCCGGCAATGGCGATCGCGATCATGGACCAGATTGGAAATCCCGTGGGCATTTAGAACCTCCCGTTAAGATTGGATCTGCTGGGGCTAGAGCAGGATAGATACCCAAGGATACAAGCTGGCCAACCAGAATTCCTGAACGTTGAGCCGTCAGTGGGAAAAGACCTGGACTGGAGCCCGAGCCGCCCCTCAGGTGAGAGTAAACACTCACAAAAACAAGAACAAAAAAATACTTATATTCTCCGTCATTTAGATTCCTTGCCTTTTGGTATGGTATCCCTGTATACGAAATGATATGTCACATCTTTCTTGACGGTTCGATTTCTTTTCTTTGTATATTGAGTTAGATGTTTGGATGACGATTTGTTTTAAACGAAGTCAATTTCTTTAAAGTGAAGTCACTTGCTTGAAGTCACTTTTCAATGAATTTTCAGGTTTTCTCGCGATCGCCCAGCGACCCCAAAATTCCTAAAGACTTGATTCCAAATATGCCATTTAAATAGCGCTCCCCTCAACGAAAGCAATACCGCCCATGTCCAGCCCCCAGAAGGACCCTGTTACCCTATGGCTGCCGGATGCTGTGCTTCAGCAGGCTTGCGAGCTGGCCAGCATTACCAACCGAACCGTCCATGATATTTTGATTGAATGGCTCCATTTCGCAAGCAAACACCAACAATCGGACGATTTTGTCAGGCATATTGCTGCGGAACGCATAAAATCTGAGGCGATGGAGGTCGATCCGAAATCCACTGAATTGGATGCTTCTGCTTCGTGAAGCGGGCGAACGCCGGGCATGGGAATTGCATCAAAGCGGCTGCCCCTCGCGGCACTTGGAGTCTGGGATTACGCAACCGTCTGGCTGGCTGCCGTTGGGCCTACAGGCTATTAAATCAAAAGCGATTCTGTAGATTGAATCCCCAATGTGATAGAAGCAGACGCGATAAATTAGAGTGAAGAGGTGTTAAAAAGGAGTCAGTAGAGCTCACCAGCCCTATGGAAGAACCCATCCATCTCCGGCTACCCGAGCCTCTGCTCCAGCAGGCCCGCGACCTAGCCACCATCACGGGGCGCACCCTGCCCGATATTTTGCTGGAGTGGCTTCAGTTTGCCCTCTCGGAACAGCCCCTAGAATCCCTGACCGACTCCCAGCTTCTGGAAGTTTGCGAGCTGGAAATGCTGCCGGAGCAGCAAGAAAGCCTGCGGGAGTTGCTGCGCCGTTCGGATCTAGATGAGCTGGAAACCCAGCGTCTAGAACAGCTTAGGAGCATCTATCGCCAGGGGCTAATTCGCAAAGCCAAGGCAACTCAGCTCGCTCGGGCTAGGGGGCTGTTGGTTTCGCCGGTTTTGAATCGACAGGGACAGTGATTTCTGGCGGCATGAATTTCTGGCGGCATGAATTTCTGGCGGCATGGATTTCTGGCGGCTGGGACGTTATTCCACTTTTCCTCAACACCTGCCCATGGGAATGCCCTGTGAGTTCAACGCCATCCTCAAATTGACCGCTGCCCAGGGTTATCCAGGGCAGTTGTCCCTGGGCCAAAGCTTCCAGGCGCGCAAGTCGGGCTACCGGCTGTTTGTGATGGATGTGCCGCTCCAATTGGTGGATAGCCATTGGCAGGCTTGGGCGGATGTGACGATTCGGGAACTGCGGTGGTGCGGTGGTGAAACCCTGGTGAGGGCCGAGGTGGTGCGCCTTTACGATCGCCCGTTCTGTGTCAAATAATCTTTGGCAAGCCATCTTTGGGCTTAACCTTCTCGAAGTATGCCAATACCCGAACGGCCCGCACCCGAAATGCCGCCGCTCTCCGTCCAGGACTATGGCGCGATCGCGGCCCTGCTGCCTCTGCTGGCCCCCGCTGGCGCGCTGACCGAAGCTGACCGAGAGCCCCTCTGGGAGCCGGGGCCAAACCCCGGCTATGGCCCCCAGCTCAAGCTTTGGATTCAGACGCTCCACCACAGCGGCTTTGTCTTCCGCTTCGATTGGCCCCAGTGGCTGCCAGAGTTCCAAGCTCTGGAGGCCGAGCCGGGGCGAATCGACCAGGCCAACTGGGCCACAATCCGCAGGCTGATGACCCACTATGCCCGCCAGGAAAGCTTCTGTCCGGGCCGCTGGGGGGAGCTGATTGCTTCAGGGATGCTGCTGCGGCTCTTGCAACGCCTGGCCCAGTTGGGGCCGCCGGGCGATGTTGGGGGGAGGGCGATCGCCCTCAAGAGGCAGCCACCGTCTGCCGCTGATAGACCGAGAGCTGGCTGTAGCTGGCCAGGGTCTGCTTAGCCAGCTTGGGCCAGCTAAAGTGTTGTTCGAGCCCGGCATAGGCGCGCTGGACCAGGCGATGGGTATCGACCCGCCCTTCTAGGACATCCAAAATTCCCTGGGCGAGGGAGTCGGAATTTCCCCGTTGGGTGACCAGGCCGGTTTTGCCATGGCTGACCACCTCAGGCAGGCCGCCCGCATCGGAAACGACCACGGGCACCCGCGCCGCAAAGCTTTCCAGGGCGACGATGCCAAAGGGTTCGTAGAGACTGGGGAAGACGGCACAGTCGGCGATCGCCTGGAACCGATCCAAGTCTTCCTCATCCATGAAGCCAGTGAACATGCAGTGCTGGCCAATGCCCAACATCCTGGCCTGGCGCTGGAGCGCCTCGGTGTTGCCGCCGCCGATCACCACCAGCTTGGCATTGCCCTCCAGGCGCTCAAAGACGCGATGGGCGGCATTGAGCAGGACGGAGATCCCCTTTTCGTAGGTGATGCGTCCGACGTAGTAAAAGATCTTTTCATCGTCCAAGGCAAACTTCCGTCGGAAGAGCTGGCGATCGAAGCTGGGGGCGAGCAGCTTTTTTTCGGGCCGGATGCCGTTGTAAATCACATCGATCAGGCGATCGGGATAGCGATGGATGCGGGTGACCTCCCGGCGCATATATTCCGTGCAGACAATCACCCGACAGGACTGCTGAACCAAGGCCCTCTCTTTGTCGTTGATGTAGTGATTGGTGTAGTTGTGCAGGCCGCCGTGGCGACCCTGCTCCGTGGCGTGGATGGTGGTGAGCAGGGGCAGGTTGAAGTGGTGTTGAAGGGCGATCGCCGCATCCCCCACCAGCCAATCATGGGCATGGATCAGATCAAACGGCCCCTCCCGAAGCAGCAGCTCTCCCCCATACTGGCCCATGATCTCGTTCATGTTGGCCACCCAGTGCAAAAAATCATTGCCGGGGGTGACGGGCAGACGGTGGACTTGGATGCCATCCACCTGGTCCCGATGGGCCTGGGCATCCTGGGAGACGGTCAACAGATGGATGTCCTGATCGAGCAGAACCATCTCTGGATACAGTTCTGCGATGTGGCGGGCAATGCCGCCGACGATGCGGGGGGGGAACTCCCAAGCGAGAACTAGAACTTTCATGGATACGTCCTCAAAGTGGCGCTGCGGAATGGCGCTGTTGATTAGAATCGGGGGGTAGGCTCTGGGCTCTGGGGCTGGAGAGGAAGTGAGGGCCCCCAGAGCCCGAAACTCCGGATGGGGGCCTTGGGCTTTGGGAAATTACGGGGCTGGACGGTCGCTCCCAGGGGGAGCGGGGCTGGAAACTGCGGGAGCAGAAACTGCGGGAGCAGAAACTGCGGGCTCAGAAGGCAGGGTCTCGAAAAATTGTGGATTGGATTGCACCGTGTCCTGTCGAAAGGTTTGCCACTGGCCGAGCGCTTCGGGGGTTGAAGCCTGGCCCCGGCGCAGTAGGATAACGCCATCCTGGAAGCCTTGTACCCCATAATCCCCAGTTTTTAGGATCTGGTCAATCAGAGTGAAGGATTGGAGCAGTTGGTCGCGATCGCCCGGAAGACACGACCATACTCCCGCATCTGCCAGAGATCCCCCACGGCATAGTCCACCGCCACCACCTCGCCCGTATCATCCCGGAGCTGGAGCGACACCGGAAAGCGGATCAAAGCCCGGCGATTGGACAGGTGGGGCACCAGGGGCGTCGAAGCCGAAACACTGGCATCGGGGGGAATCTGGGCCAGAATGCGATTGATCTCTCCGGCCCGCCGCCATTGGGTGGGTAAAGGTACATACACCGTGGGATTGAGGGCATCCGGAATCACAAAGGAGAGGCTGCGGTTGGGGTTGGAGGTGAGGGTGAAAAACAGAGACAGCACAATGCAAAAGCCCCAAAACCGCCGTACCCTGCGTTTTGTAAAGGCTTGGGGGTGGCGCTCCCACCAGAGAATCGTCCCGTAGGCCAGCCCTGGCACGACCCCCATGGCGTAGCGAATATTAATGGCCAAAACCGAATCCCCCTTGGCAATCAGCAGCTTCAGCAGTGGAAACCCGGCAGCCAGCCAGGCTTCGGGCGCGACAGCGGGCACAAACATGAACGGCAGCCACTGGCCTAGCAGATAGCGCAGGGTTTTGCCCACGGGGCTGAGCAGCTCCTGGGCGACGATCCAAGGCTGGGTTGCCATGGCAAAAATCACATCCAGGGTCGAAGCGCTCTCATCGTCGATGTATTGGCCAAAGCGCTCCACCATGAACCGATCCGAGACATCGGCGGAGAACTGGGGCATGCCCCAACTGGTCAGGATCAAGATATAGGCCAAGGAGTAGGCACAGAGACCCGCCCCCAGCCAGGGATGGCGGCGGCTGACCAGCAGATAAAAGCCAAGGCTGAACAGCACAATGCCCGAGTCTTCGCGCACGAAGGGGATCAGGATGGCCATGGCCCCATAGAGCCACCACCAGCGCTTTTCTAGGGCGAGCAGGAGCGTGAAAACAAACAGTGGAATTTGGCAATTGTCGTGGAAGTTGCCAATGGTTGGTCCTACAACCGCATTCGCACCGTAATAGCCTGTGGTGACGGCGGCTGCCAGGCCGGGCTCCAGGTGGCAGCGGCCCAGTTGGTAAAGCACCAGCCCCGCCCCGGTGATCAGTGTGACCTGGAGAACGGAGAGCGTGACGGGGGACTGGAAGAGGCTGTAGATCGGCAGCCAGAGCAGCAGGGCTGGGGTGAAATGTTGGCCGAGGCGGTGGTAGGCAACATTGGGGATCTCCCCGGCATTGACCACGTTGGTGGAGAGCTGGGAGGAGAGGGAGCTTTGGAAAAACTGGCCCCGCGCGCCATTCCAGAACACCTGATTGAAAATGCCCTGGTCATAGGTGGCGTAGTAGCTGAAGTAGCGGTGCAGCGTCAACAGTAGCGTGATCGAAAAGAAGGCGATCGCCAAGCCCCAAACCCATTGAGCTGGCCGCTTCCGCAGCACATCCACCATGGTGCCCCTGGTTAAAATCTAAAAACAATATTAAGCATCCCATAGTGCTGTATCAGTTCTCAAGGTAGAGTCTTAGGAAAGAGTTTGTATTTTTCTATCCCCAGTCAACGTTTTGTAGCTGTCGCCGCGAAATGTTGCCGCTGTCCTCTCTATTCTCTCCCCTCGAATCCGAGCTCTCCCTCCCCACCGCCTGGGCAACAGCATGAATAACGCCCTCGCTCCCAATGGTTTTCCCGATGCTGACGGCCTGGGCGCTGCCCAGACCGCTAAATCTCCCGAGCCTGTCTCGACCGGGGGCCACAGCCCTCGTCCCTCCGAAGACCCTTCCCAGAGAATGGCCCGCATCAAGCTGCTGCTGTTCGTCAATCTCCGCAACCAGGCTTCAGCGCTCGTAGAAGACATTCGTGCCACCCTAGCGGTCCTGGGGGGCCATGACCTGTTTGAGCTGGAAATTACCCAGGTGCGGGAGCATCCTCAGCTCGTTGAGCACTTCAAGCTGGTGGCCACGCCTTCGTTGGTCAAGACTCACCCCCTGCCGTCCCAGGTGCTGACCGGGAGCAACGTCACCGACCAATTGCGCTATTGGTGGCCCCGCTGGAAGAGTCAGCTAGAGCGGGTGCGGTCTGCCTCCACCGCCGCTGAGGCCCAGGCCCTGGGCCTCAGCGGTCCTTCGACGGAGCTGTCGGAACATATTTTTCGCCTCTCCGATGAAGCCTTTAGTCTGCGCCAGGCCAATGCCTCCCTGGAGGCCCAACTGCGGTTCCGCGATCGCATCCTGGCAATCCTGGCCCACGACCTGCGCAACCCCCTTCTGGCCGCCTCCCTGGCGATTGAGACCCTAGAGAAAGGGCTCACAGGGGAGGTTGTCCTCTCCCCCGATCTCTCCTGCCAACTGGCGGCCCAGGCCCGCACCCAGCTCAAACTCTTGGGCGGCCTGGTGGCGGATCTGCTGCGGCCCGACTGGGGCCAGGAGCGCCTGGCGATCCAGCCCCTGCGCTTGGACCTGAGCCAGATGCAGGCCGGTCTGCTGGAGCAGTTCGAGGAACAGCTCACGGCCAAGGGCCAGCTCCTGCGCATTGATATCCCCCTGGATTTGCCCCCTGCCTGTGCCGATCCCGAGCGCATTCGCCAGGTGTTTGGCAATCTGCTAGACAACGCCATCAAGTACACCGCCCAGGGGGGAGAGATTACGATTTCAGCCTTCCACCGCACCAGTCAGAAGCTAGAGGTCAGCGTCTGCGACACCGGGCCGGGGATCCCCCTGGAGGATCAGCAGCGCATTTTTGAACATACGGTGCGCCTGGAGCGAGACCAGGCCACGGCGGGCTACGGCATTGGTCTGGCGTTGTGCGATCGCATCATCAAGGCCCACTACTGCCGCATTTGGGTGGATTCCCGCGTGCCCGAGGGCAGTTGCTTTCGCTTCACGCTGCCGGTCTACGAAGAATAGGGCCAAGGCAGACTCGGGTGGACTCGGGGATCTGGCCCAACCGAACCTGCGATCCCTCGGCAGCTCCCCAGCGGTTCTTGAAGTTTTCTGGAGCCTGGCCTGGTTTTGTCTGGAAATCCTCACGTTTGGGCGGGGTGGAACGGCTCTGGCCTGCGTGATTTTGCGAAGAAAGCCAGGGGTTTTGGTGGAAACACGCAGAATTTTGGAGCGGGTGGGGCGGATCGCCCCCAGAAGCCGCCGCTGCCCCTGGAGGTCTGTAGTTGTACGCGGCTTCTGCTTAGCAATTGAATACTCCCAAAAAAATCATTACGGAGGCCAGCCTCCGCATATACCGAGATAGGCCGCCACGGCCCCGCTGGGGATCTCCGTAACGCTCTGCGTGTTTGCAAAAGGCCGCGTATTTCTGGGGAGGTCGAGTCGATGAAAGCCTGATGAAATATGACGTTTTCGGGGTGACTACGGACTTTTGGGTTCCGTGGTTTGGCGGATTAAGCTGCCTAGCAGGAGTGATAGCTTGTGACCAACGCCGATATGCCCAAGGTGGGTTCTCTACGGCCAACCCATCGGGCTAATCCATCCTTTTCCAGAACTGAGGCAACTGAGCTATGTCCTACGAGTCTTTGTCTGTTCCAGCTAACGCTGCCTCCGAAGTGGGCATTTACGAATGTGAGGTCAACCTCAAGTTCCGCATGATTGAGGAGAAGGGCGTGTTGAAGAATCGTGACCAGTTGTTGGAAGTCCTGCTGGAGGCCTTTGGCTACGGCAACGATGAGTACTTAGAAGCCACCCAGGTCCAAGTCTCGGCCAATGAACTGGCCGAAACCGAAGCCTCGCCTGCCCTGCGTCGCCAGCTCATGCGCCTGCGCAACTCCCGCGAGTATGGTGCGGGCTGAAGAGTTGGGCGGCTGCTCTCGCGGTTGAGGTTGGGGCTGTTTTGAGGATATTCTGGGGCTGGGCCGAGGGCCAGCGCCCAGGGCGATCGGGAAACCTTGCTCGCTGGCGGACTTGGGCGATCGCCCAGGAAAACCTATCTGGAGTAGTTGACAGGTTCCTTAGGTTTCGCTACCTTGGTTAAGCGGTTGAGCAACTACGCCCCCATCGTCTAGAGGCCTAGGACACCTCCCTTTCACGGAGGCGACGGGGATTCGAATTCCCTGGGGGTATGCTCAAAGTTAAGCTCTGTAAGCGTTTCAACGTTTGCAGGGCTTCTCGTTTCAGGGTGCAGGACATCACTTCATCTCCTGCAATAAATGCAATATTTAGGAATTCCCCTCATGTTTTTGGGGGTTTTATCTCCTCGGTGAGAACATTATTTTTCCACCAGCTACCTCAGTGGATGGTGGAAGGATGGCTCCGCTGTGTTTGCAGTGGTCTCCATGGCTGCTGGGGTGTTGACGGTCCTTTATGGGACTGAGCGGCAGGTGAAGCAGGCCGGTTTGGTGATGATTGTGCTGGGCATCATCGCTGTTTTTCTGACCGGTGGGGTTTTCTTGAGACCCACAAGCTTGGTGCAGTTCCTGGCGGGGATTTGTGCATTGGCGAGTGGCTACCAATTGCTCACAACCGGCAAGGTTAGCTTGTAGGGAGGTTTGTCTACTCGCTGTCGGTGCTATTTTGCTTGTCCAGGGAGCGGACGGCGGTGGAGGAGACCTGGGGGTGGCTGTCCTTGCTGAGGTATTGCAGGGCGGAGTGGCTCTTGGGGCTGGGCAGGTTGCCGAGGGCTTCGGCCAGGCGCTGGCGCACGAGCCAGTCATCGGAGTCGGCGAAGCGGAGGATGTCGTCCAGGGCGGCGAGGTCGCCGATTTCGCCCAGGGCAGCAATGGCCGCCTGGTGTAGGACGGACTCCTCGCCCTGGAGGGCCTGAACCAGGGCTGCTCGGGCGCGGCTGTCCTTGAGATTGCCCAGGGCCACCGCTGCACTGAAGCGCACCAGCCAGTCTGTTTCTTCGTAAAACACCCGCAGCAAGGGCTCCAGGGCGCGGTTGTCCTCTAGGTAGCCCATGGCTCCGGCGGCGGCGGCGCGGACGCTGTAGTCGCTGTCGTTTTCGAGCACCTGGAGCAGGAGTTCATAGTTCTCATCCTGGCGCTTGACCCCCAGAGCAAAGACTGCCATGCCGCGCACCTGAATGCTTTCATCCTGGAGCACTTTTTTGATCAGGGGGAGGGCATCGCTGGCTTCGGCATCCTTGAGGGCCACGAGGGCCAGGAGGCGATCGCGGGAGTTGGGGCTCTCCAGCTTGGCGCTGAGTTCGGCAAGGTTGACGTTGGGCATGGAGGGCGAGGGCGAAGCCTGGGTTAAGGGCGATTACTTCTCCATGGTAGAGGAGCTAGAGGCGGAAGATGAGGAATCAGGGATGAGCCTGCTGGGCGGGGATAGGCCCCGGTGAATGTCGGTTTGGTCTGGGGTTGAGTGCCTGGGTCTACGTGCGTTAGGAGGCTCGCCCAAGGGACACCGGCGATTCACACGGGCACAAACCCACAGCCCTTCGGCTTCCACTGCCACAACCGTCTCACCCTTTCCGAACTGGGCTTCGCCGCAATGCCCAACCGCGCCTGGATCACCTGGATAGTGACCTCATTAAAGTCACTGGGGAAACGCGCCTGCTCCTGGGCATGGTCCAAAAAGAAGGTGCCGTGGTAGCTGCCCGTGCGAGCCAGTAGCTTCTCACGGGCATCAAACCGGGCTAGGGTTGTAGGCACATCCCTGAGGCGGCCTGGGTAAAGCGCCAGAATCAGCTCGGCAGCGTTGCTAAAATGTTGCCCTTCATCTTTGACCAAATGGTCGCCCGATGGCGGGCGATCGCCGACCAAAGTGACCATAAAACTCAGCCAGATCCCTGCGGTAAGAATAGGTGCTGCCAATTTCATCGTAGGCCAACAGCAGCAGGATACTGAATTCATCCACCAACAGATCTTCAATCGGTTCCAGATTGCGCTGTGCTGCCCTGGCAGCGGCCTCTCGATCCATCTCGGCATAGGCAACGCCGGAGAGGGCATGGTAACAGCGACGCAGGCCCTGGTAATGTTTCAGCTCATCCTCTAGCCAAGCATCTAACATCTGGCGAAAGCCAGGGCTGATGCCTCGGTGGAGCAGCCAGTCGTAGAGAAACTGGGCATCCGCTTCCGAAAACACATCGCGGGCCAGCAAACGTTCAAAGTTTTCGGCGACTTGGGCGGGGGCAGCGTGAAAGTAGCTAGGGGCAATCCGGTGCTCCAGGCCAATGACAGAATCTAGGTTCCAGCGATTTTGTGGGGGGGTGCCCATGGGCTTGTGGGGGGGGATGTTCAAGGCTGGAGCTAAACTTGAATTGCTCCAGCAACTATGTGGGGAATGATGGTACAGTAGCGGCCAGTAATTCTAGATCCATCGCCCCGAATCACAATGCCTGCGGCTTCACCATCCACGCTCCAAGCACCGATCATATAGTGCTGTCGCTGCTGACCCAGCGCCGCCACGGGAAGCTCAAAAAACTCCTGTAAAATATAGCCTTCCTCACCATAGCCCAGGGCTGGTTTGGCCTCGATATCGCCCACGGCGGGATCTAAAATCGAAATGCCCACGCCTTCATGGCCAATAATTGGCTTGCGAATGTGAATTCCAACCGCGAGCTGGGTGGCTTCCATCGAAAGATCAGTCTCGAAATAGGTGGGCAAGAGGTACTGTCCATAGGTGGGATGGTTGCGAAACCACTGCCACATGTAGACCATGGCTCCTTTGTTGCTGAGCACTTGTTTCCACAATGGCTCGATAATAATTTGGTCTGAAATGTCATCCTTTTCTAGGCGATTGACAAGGGCCGTTGTGGAGCGATCGCTAGCCATGTCTGCCTGAATGTTGTGCCAGTCGTAGATCTTCCAGATAATTGGCATTCGGTCGTTTTGGCCATCCACCAGGTAACCTTCGGAATCTAGACCAATCCCTCGGCTGATCAGCTTTCCATCCTCATCATAGTCATCGCGCAAAGTGACAATTTGGGTGTAGATTTGATCATCTACTTCATCGTGCAGAATCTGGATGAGTTGCATCGCCATTTCTAGATCTTCTTCTAGGGTCTCATCCACAAGGAAGGAGACCCCACGACCCTTGAAGTCGCAGGCGTTGGCCAAAACCCGAAACCGGTTGGCGATTTTTTCCCAATATTCATTGAACTGGTAGGCATCATCGGGCAGGGCCTTGTCACCCGAGGGAAACTGACTGCGGTAGTTGCAAAACCAATTCCATTGGTAAACCATCTCAGCTCCCAGCAGGGGCGTCTCGCCATTGATTTCGATCAGTTTGATGCTTAGTTCGGAGCCGCTGATGTCTCCCAGGGCCTGGTTGCGGGTGGCCAGATCGAAGCGGGTGGCCAGCTCTAAGTCCTCCGGGGCTTCCCGCGCCCAGGAGCTGGCGATCGCCCGATGGTACTCCGGCAAAATCCCCAATGTCTTGAGACGAGATGTAACGGCACCCGGAGATTCTTCGGTAAAAAACCGATCCAAGAACTCGCAGCTCATTTCCCAGAGGGCTTCCGTCGCCTTGCTGAGTGCCTCTTCTTCACCCTCGCTCAACTGAATGGCATAGGGAACCGCCAGGGCTTCTGTCCAATAGCCAATCGTCTGGTTGGTTAGGGCCTCAACTTGATAGGCATTGTCACGAATGTGCTGTTGCCAATGGCGGCGGCGTTTGATTTCGATGGGGCGCATTGGGAAAGTGCTAGGTTGTCTGAATTTGGGGAGCGGTTGGGCTGCTGGTTGTACCCATGATGGACGACTGGTCCGCTATGGCAGGACTATTTGCCGCCCTTACCCGTGGATTTGTAGGAACTGCCAAAGCCAGAGGTGCCCCTGCCTGTGATGGCATTGCTGCCAGATTTTTGGGCAGGTTTAGTCGGGGTCTGCGTCGCCGTGGGCCTTGATGGAGAGGTTGTGGACTTCGCGGTGGGCTTTGGTGCCGAGGTCGAGGTCGGGGTGCGACTTCCTCCAGTATTGGAGTTGCTAGAACCGCTAGAGTTGCTAGTACTACTGTTGCGATAGATGACGGTGGTGTGGCTGCCATAATCCCGCTGGCTGCCGATGTAGACGGGGGGAAGCCAGGGGTTGTAGGAATAGCCACCGAAGAAGATCGGTCGATAGATGGGTTGAATATAGTTGTTGTCGCGACTGGGTTCTACCCGCTCACAGGGATCTCCGCTGGCTTCACAGGCGGTCTGATCTGCGTAGGTTGGTGCTTGGGCAGCATATTGCTGTTTTGCGGCGGCCAGGAAGGCTTCACATTCATCGGGCTGGAGGGTGGGTTGGATTGGGGCTGAACCCTGGAGTTTTCCAGCATCGAATGCCTCTTTTAGGATCTTGTATTCTGCGCCGAGCCGCTCAGTCTCCATTTTGCAACTTTGGAGATCCGTAAATTCGATTTCGGCTTTGTCCCCGTTGGCAGTATTTAGATTTGCGGAACTGACATTTGCAGCGTTGCCAGCAGCAGCGTTGCCAGCAGCAGCATTGCCAGCACCAGCATTGCCAGCACCAGCCGCACCTGTTTGCGAGGAGGGCACCGCTGTTCTGTCGGAAGCCGCCTGCTCAGGTCCACTGGAAGAATCGCTATCCACTGCCGGTGCGGCACAAGCGGCCAGCATGGTCGTAATTAATAGACCGACAATGACTTGATTGCGAGTAATTCTCTGGGGCTGGTGGGGATGAATCACGAACGTTGCCTGGCTTGATTTATACGTCAACCTACCAAGTACCTACGGCCTTGATCAGATAAATTCCTGTTTTTTCTCAAAAAAAATTTATGGCTGCTCTGGGTATGGCTTGGCCTCGCTTGGCCTCTCCAGGATTCTGCAATAGGCTTCGCCTGCGCGGGACCAGGTGAATTGTTCTTCGATGTAGTGGCGAGCGTTCTTGGCTAGGGTGCTGCGCAGGTCGGCATCCTCGAATAGGCGGCAGATGGCGGCGACGGTGGTGTCGGTGTCGTTGGCGCGCAGGGCTCGCAGGGGCGTGCCGGGGGCATCGGCTTCGTCCATGAGCAGGCCTTCGAGGGCGCGATCGCTCCCCACAATCGGCAGCCCAGCCGCCATGGCTTCCAGGGTCTTGTTTTTGATGCCAAAGCCCGATCGCATGGGCGCAACAAACAGCAGCGACTGATGCAGCCAATCGGCCAGGGAGGGCACCCGGCCCGTGACGATGACGTTGGGATTGCGGGTCAATGCCTGGACTGTGGGATCGGGTTTGGAGCCGACGATCGCCAGGGTCACATCGGGGTAACGCTCCTGGAGGCGGGGCAAAATATCCAGGGCCAGGTGGCGGGCGGTGTCGATGTTGATCGAGTAGTCGAAGGTGCCGGTGAAGATGAGCTGGTGGTTGGCCGGTTCCTGGGTTTGGAGGGTGAATTCTTCGAGCAGGACGCCATTGGGGATGATGTTTGGCTGGGCTGTGGGGACCATGGCCCGGATCTGTTGATCGTCGATGTTGGTGGTGACGACGATGTCGGTGAAGTTTCTGTAGCTGTTGGTTTCGTAGCGGCGGGTGAGGGGGAGCAGGAGGCGATCGCGGCTCGGTTTTTCGCTGATGCCCAGGGCGAGTTTGCTGGCGATCGTGCAGGTTTCGGAGCTGTGGACATTGATGACGGTGCGCAGTTTTTTCCGATATTCGGGGCGGATGAAGACGGCGTTGACGCTGTGTTCGCAGGTGATGGCATCGAAGCGGTTTTCTGCAACGGCTTGGTCGATCCAGGCGCGGATTTTGGGGTCATCGTAGGCGGTGACGTTGGCGGGGGTGCCGTTCAGGAGGAATTGGCCGAGGCGCTGGGCTTTGGCGAGGGGGCCGCTGGGGGGCTTGGCGGGAGGATCGAAGAGGATGAGGTCTTGGACGTAGCTTTTCAGGCCCTCGATTTGCTGATCGCTGATGTCAGGTTCGCGGACGGTGAGCAGGGTGACGTTGTGGCGGTCTGAGAGGGCTTTAAGGAAGTAGAAGGTGCGGATTTGGGTGCCGCCCAGGGTGGCGGGGTAGGGGAATTTGGCGGACAGCATCAGGATGTTCATGGTTGCTCAGCGGGGGGTGCTTTGGGTGGGCTGGGGATGGGGTGAACTGGGAAGATGCTGCTGCCCTGGGGTTTGGAGGATGGCCTGGGTTTGGGTTTAGGATGCCCAGGGGGCCGGGTGTCATTTCACTTCGGGGTTGTCCGGGGCTTCGATGCGCTCTCGGGTGACTTCCTCCACCTGGCTGACTTCAAAAATCACGCGAAAGGGCTGCCCCATTTCCTGGTTGATCAGATTCTCAATTTGCTCGACTTGGGTGGGGGTGACAGGCTCGCTGGAGCGGACGGCAAGGACGACTTCGGGGGGCGTGGTTAACCAGTTGGTGCTGTCTTGGACGAGTTCCACACGCTGGAAGGTGAGGGTCTGGCGCAGGAGCACTCGCCGCACACCGTATTCCAAGCGGGATTGGCGCACGAGTTTGGTAAAGCTGAGACTGAGGGGGATCAGCAGGGCGGCGGTGAAGAGTAGGGCAAAGCGCAGGGCGCGTCTGGCCTTGGCCAGGGGAGTATAGCCCTTGAGCCAGAAGGTGACCATGCAGGAGAGGCTGATGCCCAGGAGGTTGGTGACGTAGAGCAGGGTCGCGCCCTGGCTGAGCTGCCATTCCTGGGCGGAGAGGCCGAGGCCGATGACGCAGACGGGGGGCATGAGGGCGACGGCGATCGCCGTTCCCGCCAAACTACTAGAAACCTTGGGTTCCACCTTGGCATAGGCGCTGATGCTGCCTGCGGCCACGGCAATGCCCAGGTCCAGTAGGTTGGGCTGGGAGGCGCGCCCAGACTTCGCTGCCAAACTGGGGCAGTCCCGCGATCCAGCCGATGACGCAGGAGAGGGCGATCGCCAGACTCGTCCCCACCAGCAGCGACTGCAAGCCCGTGGAAAATAACGGGAAATTGCCTTCTAGGGCTCCAAAGGCCATGCCGCGAATCGGCAACATCAGCGGCGCAACCAACATGGCTCCAATGATCACAGCGGCGCTGTTGCTCAACAGGCCCAGGCTAGCGATCATGCAGGAGCCAATGATCAAGAGTAAATAGTTGCTGTCGATCGAAGATTCCCCCAGCAAATCCTCGCGCAGGAGCGTGACGGATTCGCCATCAATGCGCTGACGGCGCAGGAGACGCCAGAGAACTCGGGGATTGGTGGTCATGGGCTAGAAGGTCGGCAGGCTTACCTTGCCAATATGCCTTGAATGGTGCTGGGTTTGGGGCGGGGGACAGAAAAAAACAAGAGTCTGGGGAGCGGTCAGGCGCTCTGCCCTGGGCTGCGTTTTCCAACAAAAAGCCAAGGTTGCTGGATTCGTCTGTTTGAATGAAGGGACAGACTCCTACTAGGCAAGCTTAACTATGGTGCTAGCAGCGGTGGCAATGGCAATAGCCCAAGCCCAGATCGGAATAGCGGCGATCGCCCAAGCGGCGATCGCGATCGTCACAGGTGAGGTTCCAGGGGGCGAGCTGCTGGGGGGCGAAGCCTTGATTGAAGACAATATCAAAAACTTTCTCCTGGTGCTGTCGGTGTCCCTCAGCGTGGCGACGCTGCCCCAGGTCTTTAGCTGGTTTCGCAAGATTCCCTACACGCTGCTGCTGGTGATTGCGGGCCTGTGCTTGGCGTTGGTGGATGTGCGGCTGGTGAATCTGTCGCCGGGGCTGATCCTGTCGATCTTTTTGCCGCCGCTGCTGTTTGAGGCGGCCTGGAACTTGAAATGGAAGTCGCTCAAACAAGACCTAATTCCCATTTGTCTCTACGCCGTCCTGGGCGTAGTGATTTCCATCGTCGGCATTGCCTATGGCCTTAACTGGTTCGTGGGCATCCCCCTGACGACGGCGCTGCTGGTGGGGGCCAGCCTCTCGGCCACGGACCCGGTGTCGGTGACGGCGCTATTCCGCGAGCTGGGGGTGGACAAGCGCCTCAGCACCCTGATGGAGGGGGAGAGCCTGTTCAATGACGGCATGGCGGTGGTGGCCTTTAGCTTTTTGGTGGGCCTGCCCCTGGGAAATTCGGAGCTGGCGATGCAGCCCCTGGTCTTGGAGTTGATCAAGGTGATCGGCCTGGGCCTGGGCGTGGGCGGGATCATTGGCTTTGGCATTTCCTACCTGACCCAGCGCTTTGATCTGCCCTTGGTGGAGCAGTCTCTGACCTTGGTGTCGGCCTATGCGGCCTACCTACTGTCGGAGGATCTGGGCGGCTCCGGCGTGATTGCGGTGGTGACGACGGGATTGGTTCTGGGCAATTTTGGTTCGACCATTGGCATGAATCCCCGCACGCGGGTGATTGTCAGTGAATTTTGGGAATTCCTCGCTTTTTTTGTCAATTCAATTGTGTTTTTGTTGATTGGCGACCAGATTCGCTTTGCCGCCCTAGGCGAGAACCTGCCCACCATTGGCGTGACGATTCTGGCGATGATGGGGACTCGGGCGATCGCCGTCTACGGCCTCAGTTGGTTCAGCAACGCAACCGCCCAGTCCGAGATCAAAATCCCCGGCCAGACGATTCTCTGGTGGGGTGGACTGCGGGGCTCGGTCTCCATCGCCCTGGCCCTGTCGGTGCCGGTGGTGCTGGGGGCGCGGGAGGACATTATTGCCGTGGTCTTTGGCGTGGTGTTGTTTACGCTGCTGGTCCAGGGTCTGACCATCCAGCCCTTGCTGGCCTGGCTGGATCTGCTGGGCGACCAGCCCCAGCGCGAAGCCTACACCAAGCTGATTGCCCGCCAGGCGGCGATGAAGCGGGTGTTGGACTATTTGGAGGAGGTGGGCGATCGCCCGGCGTGGAGCCGGAATTTTTCCGCTATCAGGGTGCGCTGGTCAAGGGGGAGCTGCGGGAAATTGAGGACAAGATCGACAAGCTCCACCGGGAGTTTCCGAATTTGGAGGCGTTCACGACGCAGCAGTTGCGGCAGGAACTGCTGGCGGTGGAGGCGGATACCTACGCAGAGTTTGTCCAGGCGGGGCGGCTGAATCGGGAGCTTGCGCCGCTGCTGGAGATGGGGGAGGAGGGCTAAGCAGACATTCCCTGCTCTCGGGAGGAAGCCTTGTCGCTAGCAGCAATTGTCGAATGAGACCCTATCTATTTCCAGGCCAGAGATGAGCGAATATCAAGTCTACGAATTTCAAGCCATTGATCGGCCCCTTTCCGCTGAGGATCGGGAGTATTTGCATAGCCTCTCCAGTCGTGCTCAGGTGGGGGCGACCTCCGCGAGGTATACCTACAGCTTTGGGGATTTTCGACATCAACCGGAGGAGGTGCTCGATCGCTGCTTTGACATGATGCTGTATATCGCCAATTTTGGTGTGCGCCGATTGGTGCTGCGTTTGCCGAGCCCGGCAGCAGCATCTCGATGGGTTGGTGCCGAAGCAAGCGGCACTGTGGAAGGAAGTGACTCGGCTGATTGATCAGAAGACGACCAGGGGCTATGGGGAGGCGGTGTTGATTTTGGTCGATTTGAAGGATGTGGCGATCGCCCAGGGATAGTTGGTGAATTTTAGGTCGCGGGTGCAGGGGCTTCAGGCGCAATATTCGAGTCGGTCTGCTTTGAAGAAGCGGATGCGGGATGCGAATTTGCTGGATTAGCTGCATGTCATATTTCGCAACTCTGATTCGCTGGGAGGCCAATTAGGGACTTCCAGAGATTTCATCACCCAGACTGAGCCGGGCCAGGCGCTTGGCAGGGCGTTCGGCCGAACGCCCCTATCGTCGAATAATACTGACGGGTGAGACCCAATCCCATTCAATTTGAGACTACGGCTTGTCGATTTTAGTTGGGTTTTGGTTCCCAGCCTGTGCCTGGGAAGGGGCTGTTTTGAGACTGCTCAGATTGCCCTGCGATCGCCCTGGATGCAACACCCTATCAATTAAAGACTCTGCTGGAGGTGCTGAGTGAGCTGCTGAATAAACGCTTCCGTTTTCCTCGGCAAATAGGCCCCGGCGACATACACCGCATGAATCGGAAAACTTTTGAGGCGGTATCCCGACAAGAGGCAACAAACCTCTCCCTGCTCCAAGGCCGCTTTAAACACCCAAGCTGGCCCCAAATGAATGCCCAGCCCAGCTTTGACTAAGGCTCGAATGGCATTCACGCTATTGACCGTGAGATTGCTCTGGATTTTGCCATGGGGAAATTTTTCACCATCCGCAAACTCAATGTCGCTTCTAGCCTGAATGGGTGAATAGAGCACAAAATTGTGATTCACCAAATCATCGGGGGTCTCAGGCATCCCGTAAACCTTCAAATAGTCAGGGCTGGCGACCAAAACCCTCGGAACTTCGCCTATCTTTTGGGCCAGGAAGTTGGATTTTGAGGCTTCGCCAATCCGAACAGCGACATCGATATTTTGCTCCACCAAATTGACAAAATGACTGCCCAGTGAAAGCTCCACGGAAAGCTCAGGTGCATTGTTTAGCATCTCGTGAATGACGGGAACGACAAATTCAGCTCCAAAATCAACGGGCGCGCTAACCCTGAGCCTGCCCTGGAGGGTCTTGACCCCACGGGTGATTTCCGCTTCCAGCGCGAGTTCATCATCCAGCAGCCGACGTAACCCTTCGTAGTAGCGCTGACCCAGGTCGGTTGGGTGCGTGCGGCGCGTTGAGCGATGCAGCAATTTCACATTGAGGCGCTTCTCCAGGGCCGCGATCTTGCGACTGAGGGACGAGGGCTCCAGGTGCATCTGCTCGGCGGCCTGCTTAAAGCTACCGGCTTCCACGACTTGGATAAAGAGCTGCTGGAGACTGTGCATGGTGATTGTGCTTGGCTTATTGCTTTTGACGCAATTTTTGATTGCAATTTTCGCCACTACCCGCTTTTCTGTCAATTAACTATGATTTCTGTGCCAGCAGAATTGCACCTCATGGATAGGCGCGATCGCTGCCCCAAACTTGTCATCATCAAGGATTTAGCGATGCCGAACTCTGATTTGACCGATAAAGTAGTGCTGGTTACCGGCGGTGCCAAGAACCTGGGCGGACTGATTAGCCGGGAGTTTGCCAGCAAGGGAGCCGATGTCGTCGTTCATTACCACAGCCAAGCCGCCCAAGCAGAGGCTGAAGCAACGGTTCAGGCCGTGGAGCAGTTGGGGCGTAAGGCGTTTTCGATCCAGAGCGACCTAACGAAGCCAGAGGCGATCACGGCGCTGTTTGAGCAGGCCAAGGTGCGATTTGGCCGCATCGATGTGGCCGTGAATACCGTCGGCAAAGTGCTGCGTAAGCCCATCGCTGAGACAACGGAGGCAGAATTTGATTCGATGTTCGACATCAATGCCAAAACCGCCTATTTCTTCATCAAGGAAGCGGGCGAACAGCTCAATGACAACGGCAAAATCATTACGATTGTGACCTCGCTGCTGGCGGCCTTTACGGATGGCTACTCAACCTATGCGGGGGGCAAGGCCCCGGTAGAGCATTTTACCCGTGCCGCTGCGAAGGAGTTTGCCGCACGGGGGATCTCGGTGACGGCGATCGGACCAGGACCGATGGATACGCCTTTTTTCTATGGGCAAGAAACGCCGGAACGGGTTGCCTTCCACAAGTCCCAAGGGCTCGGGAATCAACTGACGCAAATTGAAGATATTGTCCCCATTGTCCGGTTCCTGGCCACGGAAGGATGGTGGATTACGGGGCAAACGATCTTCGCCAATGGCGGCTACACCACCCGGTAAACGCGAGCGTTGGAGACCTTTGCGCCCTTGCGGCAGAACGCTCCTGGGCTGGGCGGGTAGAGCGGTGACGGCTCGGTAGACTGGCTAGGGCTTCAGCGTTCCGGTCACGGCCCCCAGTGGGATTGACGATCGTATCCCAATAGTTTTCAAGAGTTTCTATTGTTGACATGTTGGAGGTTTTGATGTACAACATTATCCTTTGTGG
>JAAUQQ010000339.1 GCA_012032745.1 Synechococcales cyanobacterium RM1_1_8 | reverse complement strand
GTTGAGACCATTTTGGATCTAGAAGAAGCTCCTACCTTTGATGCTTAACTGAAGGTGGCGGCGACTTCGGCGTCGACGCAATTCACATCTCTGAAGAGCATGATGGAGAATTTACGATTAGCCTCTTCCAGGGAAAGTACAAACAAAAATTAGATGGCAGTTCAGCATTCCCTGAGAATGGAATCAAGGCACTCATTGATGCCATCAACTACTTGTTTGATCCCGCTGCCAAGGTTGAATCGATTAATCCCAGGCTATTGACAAAAGTAGAGGAAGCGAGGAGCTTAGTTCGGGATGGATATATTCCCCAGGTACGCGCTTTAGCCTGTAATAACGGATTAAGCTGGAACGAGTCTGCCCAGGGAGCCATAGCAAGAGCGGGCTTCGGTGAACAGGTTACCTGGGAGCATGTGAGTCCTGAACGCTTGGTGAAAATTCTCCAAGCTTCGCGGCCCGTTAAAGATACGCTTCAGCTTTCCGGGAAGGCCATTTTTGAAGACATGAATTTTAGTCGGATTCTGGTGGGAAGAATCGCCGCTAGCGAAATTGCCAATCTGATCGATCGCCATGGAGAGCGCTTGCTAGAGCGGAATATTCGTCGCTATTTGGGATTGCAAGGCAATCGAGTCAATGATGGTATTAAAAAGACATTAGAAGATGAGGCTGAGAAGCATAATTTCTACTTCTATAACAATGGAATAACGATGACCTGTGATAGCTTCACCTATAACGCCTTGCAGAGTGGAGATTATCAACTGCGGGTGGAAAACTTGCAGATCATTAATGGGGGCCAAACTTGCATGACGATCTTCAAGACGTTGCAGGGGCCTCAGCTCGATTTATTCCCCGCTGGTGCCTATGTTTTATTGCGGCTGTATCAACTTCCCCAAGAGAGTGAGGATTTGGTTCGGAAAGTGACCTATGCCACGAATAGCCAAAATCCAGTTGATTTGCGCGATTTAAGGTCCAATGAAGAGCTTCAGAAAAGGCTGGAGACCGATCTAGAGCAGTTGGGCTATGTCTATCGCCGCAAGCGTTCTAACGCGGGTGCCCGAGCGACGGATATCACGTCTGGGGTAGCGGCGGAGGCGATTCTGTCGGTCTGGCGGAAGAAGCCTCACCAGGCCAAGTTCTTTACGCGGGAGCATTTTGGCAAGCTCTATGATCAGATTTTCACGGAGCGCTTGAATGGCGCACAGGTGGTGTTGGCTGTGCTGATCTATCGAATTGCTGAGAATCGCCGTAAGCGCCCTGAGCCGACTGACCCTGATTTTGTGCGCTATGCCTCTTGCTTTATTGCGATGCAGATGGGGGAGCGGCTGTTGCGAGACCTGGGGCTGGGCGTCTCTGAGATTAGCCATCGTAATGTGGGGGAGGCTGTGGCTCTGCTAGAGCGGAGTCGCGATGCGTATTTTGTTGGGGCCACTGAGGATATTGCTCAGGCCCTTAGGAAGCTGTATGGAGACCGAGATATTTCCTTGCAGCAGCTTTCTGCAACATTTCGGCGGGGGGATTTGATCGAGCAGCTTTGACGGTATGGGCATCACTGACCTGCCAGTTTGGAAACGATCGCTCCCTCGCATCAAGACACTAGCGATCGCCTACACTCTCTTCTGCGTCAGCTTCTACTTCTTCCAGCAACGCCTCCTCTTCTACCCCGCCCAAGAGCTAGCCAACACCCCAGACCTCTACCCACTCGACCACCAAACCATCAATATTCCAATCCCCCCAGCGCTACGCCGCCTCAAATTTAAGCGAGACACCGTTAATGCAATGGCGATCGCCCGTCGGCTCAGGGCCATCATCAAACACATGGCCGAGGTGGCCGCCGCAGGTCGCACAGTGAACCTCCGTCCGCAGCATCATCAGCGAGCGATCTTCGCGGGTTGCCACCGCATCTTCTAGAGCCGCATAAAAGCTGGGCCAACCCGTGCCGCTGTCAAACTTGGTTTCCGAGGAATAGAGGGGAGTGCTACAGCCCGCGCAGTGAAAAATGCCTGCTGCTTTTTCTTCGTTGAGGGAGCTGCTGTAGGGGCGTTCGGTGCCTGCTTGACGCAGCACAGAGAATTCCTCCGGGGTGAGGATTTCGCGCCATTCGGCCTCGGTCTTGGTGACTGGGAACTGGCCTTCGGCGCTGGCTGGGGTCAGGTTAGCGGATTGCTCGGTGGCGGTGGTGGGCAGGAAGCGGGAGAGGGCGATCGCCCCCACAACTGCTCCACCAACCTGCAAAAAATCACGTTTCTTCATCGCGGACGGCCTTGCCAAATTGGAGTGGAGATCGCCCCATGGAACCATGGGGCACATCGCTATGCTATCCAGCGGAGCTGAGATTCGGCTGAGACTGGAGACTGGGAGAGATGTGGCTCTTCGGCCCCAAGCCAGCCGCGATCGCGACCCTGCCCCACCGACACCCAAGCTCCCACGGCTGCGAATGCCACCGCTTGGCTAAACCGCCTCCACCCCAGGCGATTCATTCAGGCAATTCATTCAGGCGATTCATTCACCAACAGCGCCACTGGGAACTTCGTCAGCACATCCCGCAGCCAGAGCGTATCCTCGGTTTCGATGCGATCGCCCGTAATCAAATCCCGCCAGAGATTCCCCGAACCGGAGGGCAACTGAATCCGCGTCTCGTACCAAACCTGCTGGCCAAAGGGCAGCTCATCCAGCCCCACCAAGGAGGCTGTGAGTCGGGGGGCGATCGCGATCAAACGCTCCCCAGCCAAACAGCGCTCAAAGGCAATCACATTGCTTTTGAGACTGCCCGCCACATTCAGCTTTTCATAGCTGCCCCGCTGAAACAGCGTCGGATATTGCTGGCGAGCCTGGAGGAGCTGGCTAGTCAAATAGAGCTTGATGGAACCATCCTGGCGGCTGTCGATCAAGTCCGCGAGCAGCGCAGCGCGATCCGCAGCCTGGGCCTGCAAGGCATCCAATCGATCCAGGCGCTGGGCAAAGTCCACAGGGCGGCGGTTGTCTGGATCCACCAGGCTAAAATCCCACAGCTCCGTGCCCTGATAAATATCGGGCACACCGGGCACCGTGAATTTGAGCAGGGTCTGGGAGAGGGAATTGAGCATGCCATAATGCTGCGCCTTGCGGGCAAAGGGCAAAAAGGCCGGCAAGAAAGGATTGTCCTCGCGCGAATCGAGGGTGCCGTCCACGAAGGCCATGAAAGCCTGCTCATATTCCTGATCGGGCTTGATCCAGGCGGTGTTGGCCTTGGCCTCCCGAATCGCTTTGATCAAATAGTCCTTGATGCGGGCACTGACGCCGCCCAGCTCAGCCCCATCAAAGGGGAAAACACCCACCAGGGTTTGGTAGTAAAAATATTCATCGTTGGGCTGGGGGATGGTGCGGCCATCGCTGTGGCGCGATCGACTGGGCCGGTTGATCGCCTGCCAGCGCAGCACCAGCTCCTGCCATTCCGCCGTCAGTTCGGAAATCACATTGATCCGCATCCGGGTGTCCTCGCCCCGCTTGGTGTCATGGGTGGCGGTGGCGTTCATCGTGTGGGGCCATTGGGTGGCCTGTTCCTGGTTGAAGCTGTGGAATTCATCCACGGATAGGCCGAAGTGGAAAAGGGAGGCACCGACTTCGTTGAGGGAAATCAAGCGGTTGTAAAGGTAAAACGCCGTGTCTTCGACCCCCTTGGCCATCAGCGGGCCGGTAAACTGTTGCAGACGCATCAAAAAGCGCAGCCAGGTGCCCCGATCTTCCTCCGAGAGCGAATCATCAAATTTGAGCAGCAAGAAGCGTTCGATGAAGGCCAGCTCATTGAAGAAATCTGGAATGTTCCGTTTGGCCTGGCGGATGACCGATTTGATGCGCTCTTCATCGGCCCGGCTGGAGCCATCTTGGTTGATGTAGGTGCGATAGACGGGGAAGAGGGTGAGGATTTCTTCCAGGGCTTCCTTGAGGCCAAACAGGGTAAAGTCGCTGGCGTAGCGGTAGCGGCCCGAGATCTGTTTGAGCATCCGGGCCAGGTTGTCGATGTCGCCAGCCAGGTGTTTGCTGACAATCATGCGCTTGTTTTGATCGACGAGGCGATCGCAGCTCATCTCCCGGCCAATGAACCGAGCATAGGTCTCTTCTAGGACCGTTTCAGCTTGCTGGTCACACAACACTCCGCTCACCTGATTCAAGAAGTCATAGCCCGTCGTTCCCTGGACAGGCCAGCTCAAGGGAAGGCTTTCGTTGGGCTCCAGGATTTTTTCAACGCTCAGATAGACATTGGGCGCATCCTGGCGAAGGCGGTTGAGGTAAGTAGTTGGATCATAGAGGCCATCAATGTGGTCAATGCGCAATCCGGTGATCTGGCCCGCTGCCACCAGGGCGAGAATGTGGCGGTGAACCGCTTCAAACACAGCCTCATCTTCCACCCGCAGACAGATCAGTTCATTGACGGTAAAAAAGCGGCGGTAGTTGAGCTCCTCGTTTCCCACTTTCCAATAGGCGAGGCGGAAAAACTGTTCCCCCAGTAGGTCATCGAGTAGATCGAAGCTATCGGACTCCCCCGGCTCCCCATTGAAGGTTTGGATGTTTTGCTCGATGAAGTCATGGACCTGGCTGGAGCCGTTCCACAGCTCCCACAACATGCGCTTGATGAAGCTGATCTGGTCATAGCGCTCCCGGCCTTCGGGGTCTGCGGGAATGTATTTGAGCATATACAACACACCCAGAAGCTTGACATATTCGGGGTGGTCGCGGCCCAGCTTGCGACGCAGGCGATCGAGGTCGTAGGTGAGGACGTGGTAGTAGGATTCGAGGCGAATGGGGAACTGGAGGGCGTAGTAGTTGATCGTGAAACCCTGTTCGGCATAGCGCAGTTGCAGCTCGCCGGACTCCAGGCAATCGCCGTAGAATTTGCCAAGGAAGGGAGCCAGCACCCGGCCCTGGATGCCCTCCATGGGATGCTGCCAGTCGATATCGAAGAAGTCCCGGTAGTCGGAATCGGGGCCGTTCTCCATCACATCCATCAACATGGCGTTTTGGCTATCGAAGGCCATGTGGTTGGGGACGATGTCTTGGATCCAGCCGAGGTTGAGGATTTTGAGCTTGGTGCAGAGCTGGTCGAAGGCCCCTTGGCCGCCCAGTTCTGGGTTGATGCGGTTGGGGTTGACGCCATCGTAGCCGTGGCTGCTGCCCTTGCGCGATTGGAGGATGGGGAGGCGTTAGATGTCGGAGATGCCGAGGGCGCGGAGGTAGGGGCGATCGCCTCTGGCTTCGGTAAAGCCAAAGCTGGGGGTGAATTGGAGGCGGTAGGTTGCAACGGGGATTTTCATC
>JAAUQQ010000338.1 GCA_012032745.1 Synechococcales cyanobacterium RM1_1_8 | reverse complement strand
AATCTTTGTGGTGACTAACTGGCTGCGGGTTGGCTGACCCGCGATACAGCATTTGTTAATCAAGTGAGGTGCAGTAGCAGGCATTTGTAAACCATCCTTTAATGTCCTCCTAACTCACTCGCGAGAATGCTTCTTCTATCGCTTTCTCCAGGGCTTGATAATCAGGAGTTTCAATGGAACGCAAGATTGACTTCACTTGTGACCAACAGTTTTCGATGGGGGAGAATTCGGGTGAGTAGGGTGGCAGGAATATCAGACGTGCTCCCACTGCCTCTACCCAGGGTTCAAGTTCTAGACAACGATGGATTGAACAATTTTCTAAAATGACGCAGGCCCCTTTCCATTTTCTGCCTCAAGTCGAGGGAGTAAGCTGTCACTGATGGCTCGCGCTTAATTCAACAAACAAATCACGCTGATTGTACCTCAAGAGACTAATAAGGGCTGTAATAGCCCGTACTTTTGCTTAAAAAAGCGGGCACAGTCTAGTAGTCTGGGGCGTAAGTTTTGCCCCCCTCACCCCAACCCCTCTCCCGCAAGGGGAGAGGGGCTCCGGTCCGGCTCCCCTTATCCCCCCAAAAACCAACAGCGGGGAGTAAGGGGCTGGGGGATGAGGGTGGCTCAAGCTGGGCTAAGAACTTCCGCCCTGCTGTACTAGCCTGTTGGGTATAGGATCGCTGGCTTTGGCAATTCTCAAACATCCTCTAAGACAATAGAGGACAGAGCGGTGGTCTGGGAATGACTCAACCGCCCGAGCGCCCCCCGCCCCAGGCAACTGGCTTTCCCCTAGGATGGGAAGTGACGCGCTCTCCCTTTTTCACCCCGCCCGCCATGTCCAGCAAATTTGAAGCCGCTGCCGAAGCCTACCGCACCTTCCCCGATTGCTTTAACAGCATCATCCTGGGCACAGTCAGCGCCGAGGGCCAACCCAACGCCAGCTATGCACCCTGCATCATCGATGCGCCCGCCATGTCTACATCTATGTCAGCGGCCTCTCCACCCACACCCAAAACCTGATCGCCGTCCCCCAGGCCAGCATCCTCTTCATCGAAGATGAACAGGACAGCCAGCAAATCTTTGCCCGCAAGCGCCTCAGCTATGACTGCACCGCCAGCCTGGTCCCAGCAGAGGCCCCGGAATGGACCCAGGTGGCGGACCAGTTCCAGCAGCGGTTTGGCAAGATGGTGGAGCTGCTGCGCAGTTTGCCCGACTTTCGCATTTTTGAGCTGGTGCCCCAGCAGGGCCGGTTTGTGGTGGGGTTTGGCGCAGCCTTTGCGGTGGATGGGGCGGATTTGACCCAGCTTGTCCATATCCGGGGGGCTTGAGGCGGCGGGGGCTTGAACGAATTTGGATGCTGAGACAACTTCTAGTTGAGTTCAGCGTTGAATTCATCCTGGGGGGCTGCGGGCCCAGGATCCGGGTTTGGAGATATTGCTTGAGGCGGGCGATCGCCCCTTCAATGCCGCGATAGAGCACCAGCCGCTCTGCCTCGGGCAGGGCGGCTAGTTCTGCTTCGCTCAACATCGACTTGGCCAGTTTCACCAACAGCCTTGTGGCCTCCACAGGGGTGCTGGGCTGGCTGGCGATTAGCTGGCGCAGCTCGGCGAGTCGTTCGGGTAGGGGGGCTTGGTCGGCCATGGCAGCAAAAAAACAGCGGCGGTCTGGATGATCAATTCTATAATCCTAGGGAATTTGAAGTCTAGGAGATCTGGATTGGAGTCCAGAACCGCCGCGATCGCCCTATTTCCAGCCCGCCCGATCCATGATTTCCGTCGCCTGGGCGCTGTTTTTGCCATAGGCACTGACATTGATGGCCGAGGGCTCAAATTCGCCAAACTCCACCAGCACCGGATCTAGGGCAATGCCCTCGACCACGGGATACTCATTGTTTTGTTGCGCAAAGAACTCCTGGGCTTCCGGGGTGCTGAGGAATTCCATAAACTTGACGGCATTTTCAGGGTGGGGAGCTTGGGCTAGGATGCCTGCGCCGCTGATGTTCATGTGGGTTTCATTGGGAAAGAACACCGCGACTTTTTCTGCGACGGCTTTGTCCTTGGGATCATCGGACTTGAGCATTCGGGCCAAATAGTAGTGATTGACCACAGCCACCTCACAACTGCCAGCGGCCACCCCCTGGATCTGGGGCACATCACCGCCTTCGGGCTCGCGGGCAAAGTTTTTGACCAAATCAGTGGCCCAGGCTTCGGTCCTGTCTGGGCCATCTTTTTCGATCAGCCAGGCCACCAGGGATTGGTTGTAAACATGGCTGGAGCTGCGGATGCAGACGCGGCCCTGCCATTCGCGACCGGCCAGGTTTTCATAGGTAGAAAGTTCTTGTTCGGTCACCTTGGTGGGGTCATAGACGATCACCCGAGCCCGCTGGGAAAAGCCATACCAGAGGCCGTCTGGGTGGCGCAGGCTTTCAGGAATGCTGCTGTCGAGGGTGGCGGAGTTGGTCGGTTGGAGGAGGCCATCCTGCTCGGCCACCCACAGTCGCCCAGCATCGACGGTGAGGAAGATATCGGCGGGGCTGTTGTCCCCTTCGGTTTTGAGGCGTTCGATCAGCTCGCTGTCCTTGCCTTCGATCACGTTCACCTGGATGCCGGTTTCCTCGGTGAATTGCTCGTAGAGTTCGGTGTCGGTGTTGTAGTGGCGGGCGGAGTAGATGTTGACGATGTTCTCGCCGTTGCTGGCGGTTTCGCTGGCGGTTTCGCTGGCAGTTTCGCTGGCAGTTTCGCTGGCGGTCTCGCTGCCGCCATTGCTGGCGGTGGGAGCCTGACAGGCCGTGAGGGCGATCGCTAAACCGGTCAGGGCCACCAAACGCAGGGGCTGAAGAGTGCGGATCAAAGACATGGCTAAATTGACAATCCTTATTGACAATAATTTTTATTTAGCAGATTGTAGCAGACCTTTTCCCTATTAACGGACCTAGATGCCGCAAGATTTGGACTGGAATCCCAGGAGCTTGGGTCTGAACAAGATGCCAGGGAAGCATTTTAGGAGAACTGGGCAATGCCTGGGAAGACGGTGTTCGGGGATAGCCTAGCTGCGAACAGCCGCCATCAGCCGCCGTGATTAGCCTTGAAACAACAGAAAGATTCCCAATAGCGAAATCAAGACGCCGCCCCAGGCCCGCGCTGAGATCCGCTCTCCGAGCAGTCGGGCGATCGGCAAGATAAAGAGCGGGCTGGTGCTGGTCAGGGCTTGGGCGATGCCCGTGGCGGCAGATTTGAGGGCGGTCTGCTGGAGCCAAATGGCCAGGTAGGTGCTGAAGAACGCAGTTACGGCGATGGTGCCCAGCAGGCGCAGGCTGGGGAGCTGGAGCGGCGGGGAGCTGGCTGGTTTTGGGGGCTGGGGCTGAGGCTGGAACTGGTTTGGGAGTGGGTTGGGGGGCAACATCGGCCCCGATCGCTGAGCCCTTCGGGCAAGGGCAGAGCGAGCGGCGAAGGGCAGCCACAGCAACACCAGCCCGGTGCCCGAGACCAGGCGCAGCAGCGTGCTCCAGAGGGGATCCATGGCGGTTTCGGCCAGGCCTGCCCGCGAGAGCACCGCGCCACCTGCTTGGCCCAGGGCGGCGAGGCAGCCATAGCCGAGGCCGAGGGCGAGGCGGGCGGGCGGGCGGCGCTGTCCTGGTTTGGGGGGGGGATTGCCAGGGCTATGGCCAGGGCCAGGGCTAGAACCGCTGCTAGGCCCGTCGCTAGAACCGTTTCCAGCACTATTTCCCAGTCCATTGCCCTGGTCAAGCTGGCGCTCGTTTTGTCGTTCGCTCACCACCCAGGCCACACCGCCCAAGGTCAGCGCCATGCCCACCCCGCTAGTCCAACTCAGGGTTTCTTGCAAAAACACCAGGGCCAGCAGGGCAGCCAAGGCCGGGGAGAGGGATTCGAGTAGCAGCGATCGCCGAGCCCCAATTAGCGCCAATGCCCGAAAGTAAAAGCTATCCCCCAGGCCAATGCCCAAGGCACCACTGAGCAGTAAGTAGACCACCGTGGAGCCTTCGACCCTGGGGAACGGGCGCTGGAGCAGCAGCAGGGTCAGCAGCAGCAGGGCGATCGCCACCAGCCCCTTGACCAGGTTCAGGACCAAGGGGGCGACGCGATCGCCCAGGCGGGCAAACACCACAGCGGCGACCGCCCAGAGCAGCGCCGCTGCCAAGGCCGCGATTTCGCCACCATAGGCCCCCCAGCGACCTGCCCAGCTACCCCCCCAACACCCCCAAGCTCAAACCCAGCTCCATCGCTCCGCTCCCAACCCGTGCCCTGGCGAACCAAAATCCTTACCCAGCCAGAATCCTGCTCCATTCACAAACTGCAACAGGGGCCTGGACAATTCACCCTAGCGCGGCCGAGCCGCTCCAGTATGATGAATAGTGGCGTAACTCACGAATTGATATTGATTGACATGGCGATTCAGGATGCAATGGAGTTTTTCCAGCGGAGTTCGGGGCAGTGGAAATCCCAGCGCACGACCCATCACCTTCCCTTTCGCCGGGCCGAGAGCGGTTCTTCCTCGATTCAGGTGGAGGCCCTGGCTGCCGACCACCCCAAGGTGATCGAAATTTGCACATTGCATGAAGTCGATCCAGCCCTGACGATTGGCGGTGCCCATGTGACCTGGAACGGCGAGATGGAATGGGATCGCGAGGGTGAGGAACAGCACAGCGGCGAGACCGTGTTTGCCCTGGTGCCCGATCAAGAGGATCCTCGCCAGGGTCGCCTGCTGCGGGAGCGGGGTTATGCGGAAATTACGCCAGTGATTGGCCGCTACCTGCTCGATGATGAAGATGGCTTGGTTTTAACGACAGATTACGAAACCATGAGCGCCACGGAGCGGTTTTGGTTTGCGGGGCCGAACATGCGCCTGCGCAGTAGCACGGTGACTCGGTTTGGTGGTTTGAGCACAGCGTCGTTTTGTGCGGAGACGCGGCTAACCGATGGCTCGGCTCCGGCGGAAGTCGATCAGTCCTGGCAGGAGACGGCGCTCTATTCCAGCCTGGGCTGGTAGTTTGGGCCAGGGGCGATCGCGTCACGACCCGCTGGCATCAGGCTTCATGCCTGAACATTAGGATGATCTAGAGCGAGTTATCCTGATGTTCTTTTTGAACTCAGTAGTAATGGTTGGTAGATGCACCCTGACTCATTAATCCCTGGCCTCGGCTGGGGATTTTTTTTGCTTTGGCGAGCCCGGCGATGGCTATCCCCCAAGCAAGCACTGAACAAGCACTGAAGGCATTGCCTCACCCCCAGAGTTATTTTTGCCAGCGTTCCTGATGTTCCCTTTGAACTCAGTAGTAATGGTTGGTAGATGCAC
>JAAUQQ010000337.1 GCA_012032745.1 Synechococcales cyanobacterium RM1_1_8 | reverse complement strand
GACGCATCCTAATAGTATATTTTACGGTTGAAATAGGAACCCATGCTAAAAGCACATCAATTGCTCCGAAGAAGCTGTCATCATCCACAGTTTCTTGTATAAATTCGATTAATATTTGCTCTCTTGTCTCTGTCCAACCGATTTGAATGAAATACTTAAAAATGTTTGATCTCAAACTTGGGATTTCATGCAGGTATTCAATGGATAGCCCTTCTAGATATGGGTCTTCAAGTTTTCCAAATAATGTGAAGTACCTTTTAACAACTTTGCCCCATTGACCAGCCAGATCCTTTGATATGAAGGCTCTGAATTTCCTTCTCAATCGCTTTCTTTCTTGTATGCGTGAAAAACGATTAGTTTCTAATAACCTAGTAAGCCTATTGCTAAATACGTTGAGAAATCTATTCTCGCTTAATTGAAAGTGATTACATGCTTCTTCTCCAGAAAGGATTTTTGTCTTTGAAGAATTTAGATGTAAGCCTCTACTGAGAAGTAAATCATCTATGTTTTGTAATATAGATTTTGCTTGTTCCTTAGAATCGCATCCAAAATCAACATCATCCATCCATCGAACAAATTGGTCATTGGTATTTTGGACTAGACATCTGTCGATTTCAAATAGAAATGCATGTGCCAGGAGCCTGGGCGCGTCAAGTTGGATCTGAGGTAAACCTCTGCCAGGGTAGGGTAAGTAATCTGGCCGCCAAACAAATCTCTCAATCGTAAAGAAAAGGAAGTCTAGATAAACCTCTGAAAAGTGTCCTAAGCTCGCTATGTAGTTTCGAAGCTGAACAAAATCAATTGAGTCGTAGTAATTTGCGACATCTGTAATAGCAAGAAAGGCGTGATTTTGAGCAAAATTCAGAATTCTGTCTTGAAACTCAGGCCATAGTTCCCACCATGCGTATCCAAACGTTTCATCGATGTCTCGTATTGATCGAGGTTGCGGTAAATTTCTGCTGTAAAAGGCATTCTGACTGGGCTGACATTCTCGAATTGTTGAACTTAGGTGCTCACACAGCGCCTCTAATATCAATGCATCTTCCGGACATAGAATGACTAATTGTCTAGCTATGCCATTCTGTTTCTCACTTCTGAGTCTGAGCGCCTGCCTGGGCTGATAAACACCATTGAGGATTGATGTAACGGTAATTGATATACGTTCTCTTCTGTTTAGATGGAAGTCGTAGTAGTCATGCAAGTCTTTGATCGGTTGTTTTCTTAGATTATTCCTTACATATCGCTGCCATAGAGCTTCTACTGCATTAACTTCCAAGGCTTGAGCTAACTGGTCTTCTCTTTCTCTGAATCTATCTGTGTTAAGCACTGTCGTTAGAATTCTGTATAGATGAAGCTATGAGTATCTAAAAAAATAATGTATGTCATTTTACATAAAAAGATGGCAGGTTCTTGCTTGATACCTGCCACCTTTTGCTTTGCTTGCGCTATTTGGGTCTCTCTGACTACTTCGCAGTAAGCTCAGTCAGCACCTGATTCGATCGCTCCACAAACGCCTTCATACCATCCGCATCAAAGCCCTTCTGAGCCATCAGCGCCAAATCATACACATGCTGACAGAGCATCTTCGCCAGCCCCGCCGACGGAGACTCAGCCCCATCCGCTGTGACGATCGCCCCCCCATTCAAATTAATCAAATTCTGAATCAGCGGGTGATTCGTATTCACCAACAGCGTATGCATATCAGGAAACTCCACCTGCTTCTGCTGGAACATCGCCGTCATCTCCTGCATCCGGCGCAGCTCCTCCGGCAACAGCACCATCGCAGGCGGCGTCGCAGCATCGCCCTTCAGCGCCTCTGTCCGGATTGTCACCGTGGGCTTGTTCAGGGCCTTCTCAAAGATCTCCTTCACCTGCTCCGCCTTGGTCTTATTCGTCGTGGGGTCAACAATCTCATCGGCCTTGTTGTCGTCCATCAGCGTGGAATCCAGGTCCGAATCCACCCGAGAGAACTTGATCTCCTTCTCCTTGTACTCCCCTTCCAGGAAGCCGACGAAGTGGGTATCAATATAGGCGTCTAGATACAGCACCTCCAGCCCCTGGTTCTTGTGCAGCTCCACATAGGTCGCCTGACCCGCCGCGTCATTACAGTAGTAAACGCGGTTTTCGTGGCGCTCTTTATTGCGCTCCAGGTACTCCTGCAAGGTCGTGTAGCTATTGCCATCGGGGTCGCGGGAGTCGTTCTTGGGCGTGGCATCGGCCCAGGCGTCTTCGCCGTCTTCGGTCTGGACTTCCACTTGGGTCTCGGTGACGGCGGTTTCGCCCAGCTCCGCCGTGGTGCGGTAGATGATGTAGTCCTCCACCTGACCCTTGAACTTGTCGTCGTTCATCGCACCAAACTTGACGAAGGTGCCCAGGTCTTGCCAGCTCTCGATGTACTTGGCTTTGTCCTCTTTGTAGAGACCCTTGAGGCGATCGCCCACCTTCTTACTGATAAAGTTGGCAATGCCCCGCACCTTGCGATCCATCTGCAACGCGCTACGGCTGACGTTCAATGGAATATCGGGGCTGTCGATCACGCCGCGCATGGGCAGCAGGAACTTAGGAACGATCTCCTCGCAGTGGTCGCTGACGAAGACCTGGTTACAGAACAGCTTCAGCTCGCTCTTGGTCACATCCACGCTGGGGTTCAGCTTGGGGAAGTACAAGATGCCGTTAACCAAGAAGGGATAGTCGGTGTTCAGGTGAACCCACAGCAGCGGATCATCCTGGAAGGGATAGAGGTAACGGTAGAACTCCAAATAGTCTTCATCGGTCAAATTGCTGGGCGACTCCCGCCAAATGGCCTTCTGGCGATTGAGCTGCTCATCGCCCAGCTTGATCGCCACCGGCATAAAGTCGCAGTAGGTCTTGACGAGCTGCTTAATGCGACCTTCTTCGACGTACTCCTTCTCCTCTTCGCTCAGGTGGAGGGTAATGCGGGTGCCGGGCTGGTCCCGCTCGGACTTAGCCAGCTCAAAGCTAGGCGATCCATCGCACTTCCAATGGACGGCCTCCGAGCCTTCGCGCCAGGAGAGGGTATCGATCTCCACCTGGTCCGCCACCATGAACGCGGAGTAGAAGCCCAGGCCGAAGTGACCGATGATGCCCTGGTCCGCGCCCTTACCGCTGTACTTCTCAATAAATTCTTCAGCGCTGGAGAAGGCCACCTGGTTGATGTACTTCTTCACCTCATCGGCGGTCATGCCAATGCCGTTGTCGCTGATGGTCAGGGTTCTCGCCTCGGCATCCAGCTCAATCGTGATCTCGGGCTCGACATCGGCGCTGATTTCCCCGGCAAAGGAGACCATCTTGCGCTTCTGGATGGCGTCCACTGCGTTGGAAACCAGCTCCCGAAAGAAGACCTCGTGGTCGGAGTAGAGCGACTTCTTGATGATCGGGAAGATGTTCTCGGTATTAAAGGTGATGTTGCCTTGTTCAAGTACCGTCATGGTTCTTCTTCTGCCGGGAAATAGTGCTGCGATGGAATGGGTGCGGCCAGGGAAAAGTCAGCGCAAGGCGGTTTTCTCCCATCGATCCATGGGCATAGCCAAAGATTCTGACCCTGGAATATTGTGGGCGATCGCCCCAGATCCCACACAGGTCGCGAATGTACGGATCTCCCCACTCAGCGATCGCAGCCCCCAGGGGAATGTCTTGGGTCAACGAAAATCCGGAACGATTGCAGCAGCGCCCAAATAAACCCATCGGCAACCGAATTTCGCAGCCGTTTGATGTGGTTTTGATATTTATTACTCGCATTATTGGCGAGAGTTTATCACCGCTTTAATTCAGATTTTAATTTTTCTGGATTGTATTGCGATCGCAAGGATAGAGCTAGGAACTTAAGCAGATGATGAAGCCTGATCACGACGGCTTTTCCAGATTTTGTTCCGTAGCTTTTCTGAGGTTGAACCCCATCGAATCCATGAAGATTGCACTTGTCGAGCAACAACGTTTCGACCTGACAGCCCTGGCTGAATCCGCAGCAGATAGGGACTTAATGAAGTCAAATCTACGGTGGAAATAGGGTCGAAATGCTGAACTGTTCAATCCATATCCGAAATCCGAACCATTGCTCGAAGTCAGGAACCCAAAGCGATCGCGCCGTGCTCTCCCTCACATCTCGTTCACATCTGACTCACCTTCCACTCAACCTCTAGCGATTTCACAGCACTTCAACACCATGAAAACAACTCAACTCCTGCGCAACACCGCCGCCACCTTGATCGCCGCTGCCGGTGCTTTGTCCGCCACCGCTGCCTCCGCTGCCCCCACCGCCGCTGCAGCTCAACGAAAATCTCTGGAAAGCCTTCAACACCAACTACGTTCAAAACGAGAGCGTCTTCGTCAACAACGCCAACAGCCTCTCGGTAGACCTGAGCAAGCTGACCTTTGCCAAGGGCGCAAACAGCCTGGATGTGTTCTTCATCAACGAAGGCGCAGGCTACCGCAACCAGCTCACCTTCTCTGGCGGCAGCTACAACAACCAAATGATCTTCGATGACATCTCGTCCAAGGACAGCGTCGTGAAGGAGAGTAATGGCAAGCTGAAGCTGGGCCAAGGCTTTAGCTTCACCGGTGGCCTCAAGGCAGGCGATGCAGTGGACTTCACCTTGATTTCCAACAAGCGCAGCAACTACACCTTTGGCACCAACATGGCGACCAACGTGGATGGCCTGCAACATGCGATCGGCTATGAATATTTCGATGGCACAGACAACTGGCTGATCCTGGGCTTCGAGGATCTGTATGGCGATTTGAAGGCCCAGGGCACAGACAGCAAGACGGGCCTGAAAAACGAGGGTTCTGACCGCGACTTCAACGATGTGGTGGTGGCCCTGCGCGGTGTCTCCACCCGTGAGTTCTCTAGCCAGGCTGTGCCCGAACCGGGTATGATGCTGGGCTTGGCCGGTGCCGCTGCGGTGGGTGTGCTGCGCCGCCGCCAGGTCGCCAAGGTCTAGGGGCGACCCAGGGGGGGCCGCCAAGGCCACGGTTAGCGCTGGCGGCGATCGGCTGCAATCAGGACCGGCTGAGATCGGGACCGGCTGAGATCGGGACCGACTGAGATCAAAACCGACTGAGATCAAAACCGGCTGAGATCAAAACCGGCTGGGCAACAAGAAAGACTGTGGTTCGATGGAGAGGGACAGCTCATTCCTGCCATCGAATCCGTCCCTTCCAGCTTGCATCGCCCTCTCTCCCCGTCCACCCCCATGCCGAACGACCTTCCCCCCCCAGCACCCGAACGAGATCTGCCACGGCTCACCCAGCTTCAGCAACCGATTCAACAACAGCTTCAGCAGCACATCCAGCAACAGCCCCAGCATCGCATCACCTTTGC
>JAAUQQ010000336.1 GCA_012032745.1 Synechococcales cyanobacterium RM1_1_8 | reverse complement strand
AAAACAAACAGAAAATGTCCAGCCCCAGAATCGGATGGGCCAGCCCTGACATCAAGCCCTCAAAAGCATTGGTGGGCAGCCTTCCCCCCAGGGGATGGTGAGCTAGGGCAGGCTGGGCATAGAGGCCTGAGGCGATCGCCACCGTCGTCACCGCACAAAGGCCGTTGCCCCAGGCACTGCTAACCCGGCTGAAACCACCACTTAAACACTGAAAATTCATAGAAGTCCTACATCCGTTACGCGCGGATGCTCATCGGTGGGATAGAGCAACAATGGACCGTGATGGCAGGCATTTTGACTTAGGGTGGCTCGCCGCCAAACCCAGGGAGAAACCCCAAAGTTCGCTGCGATCCTGACCCATTACAACTGCGCGACAGTGCCAGATTCTCACTGGACTTTCCCCGTTTCCTTCTGGGGCTGCTCCCCCCAGAAACCATCACCCAACCCTTGTTGCCCTACCACTATAGACCTGAATGGCGATCGCCCAGTCTGGGGCGATCGCTGCCCAATCCGGACAAAACTAAGCTACTGAACCAGTTAATAAAGCGGACCTGGGCCGGAATCCCATGGGTGACCGCCCCGTCAAGGAACCCATCACGACAAGGAGAGCAAAACCCAGGCCATCTACAGCCCGTTGGGATTGCTTACCGAACCTGTTCACCAAACCTCAGCCCACCTCAGCCCACCCAAAGTCACCTGCCATGAACCGTTCCGCCCTCCTCAGCCTCGCCGCCCTAACCACCACCAGCCTGCTCAGCAGCCTGGCCCACAGCCCTGCCCAGGCCGCCAGCTCCACCTTTACCGAAGCAGCGGTCCAGCCGGAGCAATTTATCGTCATGGCAGCCCCCCGCAACAGCACTGACTACAACCTGGTCATTGTTGAACAAAAATCTAGCCAGCGCCCTTGCTGGAGCGAGAAAAATGGCATTGTCGATCCGCTGCTGCTCAACTTCGACTTCTCCGGCATCTGTAGCCGCGCCACCGACAGCAACGGCTACTCCCTGCGCATGGGCGGTGAAGACCTGGGCCTTCAGTACAGCCTCCGTCTAGTCAACCAAGGCAGCTACGTCGCGCTAATGGCCCAGCCCAATCGCCGCAACCAAGCCGTAATCGAACTGGGCCGCACCCAAACCGCCAGCCAGGACTACCTCGCCATCACCCTCAAGCCCGGCTGGTCCCTCAGTCGCCGCGTCTACGATGGCACCCCCCTGGGCCACATTTACCTCAGCAACCAAATGGCCAGCACGATCGCCAGCGCTCCATCCCAGCCCAAACCAGCGGTGACCGCCCCAGTCAAACCTCCAGCTCCCCCGATCGCCACCGCCCCTGTGACAGTGCCCGTAGCAACGACCCCAGGCCCAAAAACGAGCCCCAGCCCTACCGCCAGCCAGCCCGTAATCATCAGCGTTGGCACTCCCTTGCCTCCGGCTCCCTCGGTTCCGCCCCGCCAAACCAGTCAGCCTATCCCCCCAGCAAGCGGTAGCCAAACAGCGGGCAGCACGCCAGTGATCATTCCCGTCGTCAAGCCCCCGGTCTCCGCTGTGCCCGCGCCTCCGATCCAACCTCAACCTGCTGTCACCCCAACCCAGCCCAGCCCAGCCAGCAACCCCCTCGCCAATCAGCCCTACTACGCCCAAATCAATGCCCTCTACCAGGAGATCTTGGAGCGCCCAGTCGATCAACCCGGTCTCAAAACCTATGGGCGGCGCTTAGACCAAGGTAAGACGCTGGCCTGGGTGCGCGATCGCCTCTCCAATAGCTCCGAAGGTCGTACCGTAGCCTTAAACCGCGTATACAGGGAAGTTCTAGGCCGCAATGTAGACCCAGCAGGGGCAAGGGTCTACGGAAATCGCCTCAAGTCTGGCTGGACCATTGCCCAAGTGCGCAATGAGCTGCTCAACAGCCGCGAAGCCCAGCAGCGCCTCGCCAATCGCTAGGCCGCCCCCAAAAACAAATCAAGCTTCCCGGCGATTTCGCTAGGAAGCTTGAAAGAGGGCTTACCCTCCACAATTTCGGACAAGAAGCGTTAGCCTGCTAAGCAGCTCGGCAGAGCAACGATTTAGTACAGTTCTTCTTCCTGATGGGTCTGGATGGTGCAATCAGACGTGGGATAAGCCACACAGGTCAGCACAAAACCAGCTTCAATTTGGTCATCATCCAAGAAAGACTGATCGGACTGATCAACCGTGCCACTGGTAATCTTGCCAGCACAGGTAGAGCAGGCACCGGCACGACAGGAATAGGGCAAATCAATACCCTGATCTTCTGCAGCGTCCAGAATGTACTGGTCCTCGGCCACTTCAATCGTCGTGTTGAGACCTTCGGCTTCGCTGACCAAAGTCACCTTAAAACTTGCCATTACCTAATTCCTCTCAAAAATTGAAAACCGATGTTAACTGAGGAGCAGCGCCACCTCTGCGGCTCTGACTGAATTTAGTTGTCCCATAAGCCACCTGACTCACACAAGTCGCGACCGATACGAGCCAATACGCTTCAGTCGATCTAGCAGATTTAACCCTGTCCGGCGCTCTGTAGAATGCGCCTCCCCTTGGAAACAGGGGAAAAACGGTCTTCTCAGATCACAATTCTGATACTAAGCAATAAACCTGACCGAGGCGCTGCGCATTAAAAATGCCGTTGCGGCAGCCTGAATACATTAGTTTTATTAATCAATCCAGTTCCAAGGAGAAAAATACCGCTAATCTACCTCTTTAGAAGGGGTTGCAGGATTTTAGGCTGCCTAAAACACTTTAATCATAGAGCAGAGCCGATGCGCTCAGCTCGCAGCTACGGGGGGATTGAGGGCATTCTGAGTCCATGGACCTTGGGCAGGCTTGATTGGAGCTGATCAATGCAAGTTATTAAATTTACTTATTAAAAAGCTCGTTTTTTTCAGTTTTCAATAAGTACATTTGCGATTGGCTGCGGGCGGCTCCGGTTTCGGCCCATGTTGTTTGAGCAATGCCGTTTGAGCAATGCCGTTCGGTCAACATCAATTGCTCATTCGACCAACGTCTGCTCATTCGACCAACGTCGTGTGGACAAGACCATGTGGTCATGCAGCCCAACCATAATACCGTAGTTATCTGAGAGGATCTGTCCCATGACGCTTGGGCCGATCTTGCAACACAGGCTGTCTAATCAGGCGCGCTCTGGTCAAGCACTGTCCAAACCCACCGCCGTCCCAGCCAAAATGTCACGGATTTGTTGATCGCTCAAGTTGGGATTGGCCTCTAACATCAAGGCAATCACACCCGTCACATAGGGAGCAGCCATGGAAGTGCCGGAGCGCAGACGATAGCCATTGTTGGGTTCAGTGGAAAGAATCGCGGTTCCCGGTGCCATCACATGGCGTAAACTCGCCTCTGTGCCAGCGCCGTTGGAGAAACTGGCGGGCTGGCCGACCTGATCCAAAGCCCCCACAGAAATCCCCCACTGAGTGGCGTACTGGGCGGGGGTTGTGGGCCGATGGGCTCCGGCATTGCCCGCAGCGCTGACGATGAAAACGTTGTTGGCAGCGGCCCAGGCGATCGCCGATCGCAGCTCCACAGAATCGGACCAGCCCAAGCTGAGGTTGATAATCTTCGCCCCATTGTCCACCGCATAGCGAATGGCCATAGCTAGGTCTCCGGCCCGAGGAAACAGACCGGCATCGTTAGTGTCACCCAGGCGCAGGGCCATGATTTGGGCACCATAGGCCACCCCTGTGATGCCCTGGTCATTCGCCGCTGCTGCAATGATGCCAGCCACGTGGGTGCCATGGCCCTGGAAGACAGAGGTTGTGCCCGGTGAAATGTCGCCATTGAATTGATCGCGATCAAAGTTCCAGCCATGGAGGTCGTCAACGTAGCCGTTCTGATCGTTATCGAGGCCATCTCCGGGAATTTCATCGCCATTGATCCAGCGGCGATTCAGCAGCTCAGGGTGACTGAAATCTACCCCAGAATCAATCACGGCGATGGTCACGCCGCTGCCCGTAAACCCCTGGGCCCAGACCTGGGAAACACCCAGGCTCTCCAAGCTGGCATTGGTTCCCCCCAGCAGCGGCACCGTGGGAAAAGGCTGGTCGCGCTCTGGCTGAGCGAGGTTGAGCGCCGCTGCCACGGCGGCAGCGGCATCAATCCGGCCATAGCCAGAACGCTGATCGAACTGGGCGGGGTCGGGCTGGACATTGCCAGTGATTGGGTTTTGCGTGGGCAGGGTGGGATTCGGCGGGTCGCCATCGCCCAGGGTGGGATCCGATGGAAAGTTAGGGCCTGTGGGAGAAATTCTGCCATCGCTGCGAATGCTGAGGTCATAGGATCCAACCGAGTCCTGACCGTAGCTGGTGGCGCGGATGATCAAGCGATCGCCAGCCTCCACCTCCCAGGCCAGTTTGGCATCGCGCCCCTCCCCCCCATCATCATTAAAAACCAACACCTCACCTGTCAGTGGATCGATCACTTGCAGATAAGCATCAAAATCGCTGCTGGTGAGTTCAATCTGAAGCTTGCTGTGCTCCGTCACCAGCAACCCATAGTCATCTTTTAAACTGCCAAATCGTTGGGGGTTGTAGTCATCCCAAAGTTCCAACTCACCCTGGTGGCTGAATCGCCACCAGGGTGGCGATTGGCTCTGCACAAAACCCAAGGGATGGAAGGCCGTTTCTCCAGGAATAGATAGATAGTTGGGCACAACCGGCTCCACCAGTGCGGTCTCTTGCCTGGGCACAACATTCAGCCCTGGGGAACCTGAGTCAGCCCAGGAGGCCAGTGCCCCTTGCCTGCCTTCCCCATAGGGAAAGCCGCCCACCGGATCAGTCAAACCAGTATTTGGCATAAGCTCTTCGTACATATAACTCAATTTGTTCTAGCACCGCTGAACATCGCGCTGAACGCCCTACGAAACCTCGGGAGATTGGGAGTATGGAGCGATCGCGGCTTCAAACAATTAGACTCAGACCCTGGCTGCTACGATCATTTCGCAAATGTTGAAGTTTGAAATCAAGGAGTCTACTCAGTTTCTAGGTTATTTTTTTACAAAAAGTCAATGCTTTATCATGGCGTTATGGACCAAGTTAGACGTCAAAAGCTTGATGTAATGAGGGATCTATCAGGATCTCTTGGTTTAGCATTTGGGCTTAGAAGCGGTTCAGCAGCACAAATGGTTCATTTTAATGTGCCAGTTCAGTTGTTCAGTATTACGCAGGGCTGAAGCCGTAGATCCCACGACTTCAGCCCTGCTAGAAGTGGGAGAGCGTCCCCCACTTCCGTAAATGAATGAGTTTGACGTTCTGGTCCAGGAAGATAACGGGTGGAAAATCAAGAATTAAGCGAACAGGCAGTTTTATGGATGAAAAATTTT
>JAAUQQ010000335.1 GCA_012032745.1 Synechococcales cyanobacterium RM1_1_8 | reverse complement strand
CGGGAAGTCGATGGCCCAGTCGCCTTTGCAGACGAGGCCGAAAGATTGGGCGATCGCAGACCCAGTAATGTTTGCCTTCAAGGTGGGCAAAAGCGGGCGGAGCATCGCAAAAGGCTGAAAGGTGGAGACTTCTACTCTGGTGTCAACTTAACATACAAAAGTCAAAATATTGAGAAATTCTTAAAGAAATTGTTCGACTACAAATAAAGTGTGATTTAAGCTACGTCGAATAGCTGGGAGAACGTTTCTGAGGATACTTTCCTAGCGGCATTCAGTCATTGGCGTTCAACTGCGCCGGGGCCTGCGCCGGTTGCGGCGGCCGCCTGGGGCGGTGGACTGAGCAGCAGCACCGCCAGCTCCAGGAAAGGCCGCATCATAGGCTGCATTGTAGGCCGCCTCGTTGGCCTGGGCCGACTGGAACAGGTCCACGATGGGCTGGGGATAGTCCAGGCCAAGCTGCACCCCAAACCGCTGCTGTTCTATGGGCAGCAGGCTCCAGGGCTGATGAACTTTGTGGGCTGGAATTGCCTGGAGTTCCGGCAGCCAATGCTTCACGTAGCTGCCCTCGGGGTCGTAGTCCTTCGCCTGCTTCTGGATATTAAAAAAGCGAAAGCCCCGTGCATCGTTGCCCACCCCAGCGGTGTAGTTCCAGTTGCCCCAGTTGCTACAGGGATCGTAGTCAATCAGCAGGGACTCGAACCACTCCGCCCCCATGCGCCAATCGATGCCCAGGTTTTTGGTTAGGAAGCTGGCCACGTTTTGGCGGCCCCGGTTGGACATGAAGCCCGTGTGCTGGAGCTCACGCAGGTTGGCATCCACCAGGGGAAAGCCGGTCATGCCCTGGCTCCAGCGCTCAAAGCGGGCGGCATCTTGTTTCCAGGGCAGGGCCAAGCCCCGCAGCCCTTCGATTTGAAAGACCCGACTGCCATGCTTGGCGCAGATCAAGCGGAAATAGTCCCGCCAGAGCAGCTCAAACACCAGCCAGGCGGTGGAGTCATTGGCAATGCGCTGTTGCTCGTAGTCCTTGACCTGCCAATAGATCTCGCGGGGTGAGAGGCAGCCCAGGGCCAGCCAGGGGGAAAATTTGGAGGAATAGTCTGCCCCCTTCATGCCGTTGCGGGTGAGCTTGTAGGTTTGGAGGCGATCGCCAATCCAAAAATAATCCTGGAGCCGCTGCTGCCCCGCCCTGGCCCCGCCCTTGAACTCCAGCACGGCACGGGCATCGAACGGGGGAGGCTCAAGGCCCAAGTCCGACAGGGTTGGTAATATGCCTAAATCCAGGTCTGCGGGCAGGGTTGGGAGCTGCCGGGGAGTGGGGAAGCAGTCGCGCACGGTGACCTGCTTTTCGATCGCCTTACGAAACTGCGTAAAAACTTCAGGAATCTCGCCCAGCCCAAAGGGTAAATCCTCGGGGTGGAACAGCGTTGCCCCCCAGGCGGTCTGAACATCGGTGCCCAGGGGTTGCAAAGCTGCTTTGAGCCGGGCTTCTACGCTGGTTTCTTCGGTGGTGACTTCCCGGTGGTAAGCGAAGCTATCCGCTTTAAGTTGCTGAATCAACTCTGGCAAAATCACTTCAGGATAGCCCTGGCGAATCACCAGGTCGCTGCCCAGGGCCTGGAGGCTGCGGCGGAGATCGGCGAGGCTTTCGAGCAGGAACTGGGCGCGGTAGCTGCCGGTTTTGGGAAAGCCAAAGGCGGTGGTGCCAAACTGGCGTGGATCGAAGCAGTAGCAGGGAATGATCTCCCAGCCCCTGCGGATCGCCTCGGCCAGGAGGCCGTGGTCTTGGAGGCGCAGGTCGTTGCGAAACCACAGGAGCTGGCGAACAGGCATGGGAACTTTGGGTAAGTAATGGGCTGTTTAAGGCGTTTGAGGTGTTTGAGGTGTTTGAGGAGCTGGCGACTCTGGCGCAGGTGGCCATGGCGGCGGCTAGATCGGGGCTGCTAGATCAGAGCTGACAGATCACGACTTGAGCGTCAACAGCCCCTGCTCCTTCAGCTTCGGATCAAAGCGCAGGCCCATGGTCACACCGCGCTGTTCCAGCAGAGCCTTCACCTCTGCCTCCACACGCCGGGCCACATTTTTCAACACCTTGATCTGACCCGCCTCATCCTCGGCATCAAAGGCCGCCTGCTCGGCAGGGGTGATCTGGGCCTTGGCATCGATCGCCTGTTCCCACCCCGACAGATCGGCCCCATTGCCAGCGGGCAGGGCTCCATATTCTGCGATCCAATCCGCCTGCATCTGGGCCAGCAGGGTGCGGCTGGGCCGGTCTAGGGTTTGCAGCTTCACCCAATGACAGAGGCTGGGCCGCCGGGTCAGGTGTTGCTTGAGGCTGAGGTAAACATTGCGGGAGAAGCCCACATATTGCAGGGTCTGGGCCTGATCAAAATGGCGTACAGGCCCAGTTTGCCCTCGAAGAACTCCGAGGAAATTTCGCCCTCGGCGGTCAGGTAGGGCACAAAGTCGAGCTGGGCCAGGGGAATCGTGCTCAGGGTCATGGGGCAATGGTAAAGGTCACGGGCAGGTCACGGGGCAAGTCACGGGGCAAGTCATAGGGCAGGACAAGTTTCCCAAGCCCAAGCCGCTCAAGCCACTTTTTCAAACACCGCACAGAGGCGGCTGGGTTTAAACACCTTGGCTTGGAACATCAACGGCGGCGGCACATGGACAATGGCATATTGCTCAATGTCGCTGTGGTAGGGCTCAAACTCCGCCGCCATGCCCTTGGGCGTCTGGCTGCTGTAGGGCACTGGCTGGAACAGCAGCTCTGTGAAGCGCACCTGCGCCCAGCCTTTTTGCTGGGCCACTTGCTGACAAAATGCCGGGGCGGCAAGCTGCTCAAACAGGTGGGCCTGGGCCTCGGGGGAGAGGCTAAAGGCGGTGTCGAAGTTGCTGATGACTTTGAGGGCCATGGAGATCTAGGGCTGGGGCGGACGGTTCTAGCCTAGCGGCAGAGAGGGAGACCAGGGCGCTGTCGTCTTGTCTTGCAACAAGTTATTTTGAGCTGTAACAAATGGGGCGATCGCCCGCCCTAGCTCGATGCAATGCAATGCTGAAGCGTCTCCGCCGTGCTGACCTGCCCCAGTCGAGACTGCCCCACCGCAATCAAATTGAGATAGCGCACCATCGCCATCGACAGCAACGCCCGAGTGAAGGTCGCCCCTTCAATGTTGGCCCCCAACAAATTGGCCCCGCGCAAATCCGCATCGCTCAAATCCGCCTGGCTGAGATTGCTCCACTTCAGATCGGCATTGCACAACAGCGCCTGGCGCAGATTTGCCCCCTTCAGGTCTGCCCCGGTCAGCTTGCCGCCGCGCACCTGGGCCGCGCACAGACTAGAAGCTGCCAACTTTGCTCCCTGCAGCTTGACGCCGCTGAGCTTAGCTTCCCCCAAATCCACCCCACCGAGCTGGATGCCCGCCAGGTCCAGACCATTGAGATAGGCCCGCTTTAGATTGACATTGTGTAAAAAGGCTCCTTCTAACCTTGCGCCGCTGAGGCGAGTGCCCTCCAAATTGGCCCAGCCCAGGTTGGCTCCCCGCAGGTCTGCATGGCGCAGGTTAGCTCCCCGCAGATTGGCACCACAGAGGTTGGCCTGGCGCAGGTCTGCCCCCCTCAGATTGATATTTTCCAGGCGTGCGCCGCTGAGCTTGGCGCGACTCAGGTTGACGTTGACCGCAAAGGCCCCGGTCAGGTTGGCCTTGGTCAGGTCCGCCTCCGCTAGGTTGGCATCGCTCAGCTTGGCATAGCTGAGGTTCACCCAGTTGAGGAAGGCATCCTGGAGATTTGCCCGCAGCAAAAAGCAGCGGCTCAGGTTTCCCCCCATTACATTGGCTCCGGGGAGTTGGATGCCCACGAGGGTCTGGTTGTGCAGGTCAATGCCCTGGAGGTCAGCTCCTGGGAAGGCTCGCTGACCTGTGGCATAGCCATTGAGTAGCTGATGGGTGTCCATGGGTGACCTCCTCGATATGCCTGTGCCCGCTTTCCCAATGAATTCTGTCCCAGTGAATTCTGGCGGGCCAGTGCTGATGTGAGTCCCCTACAGGATAAAAGAGCGAAGTGCAAACTAGTCCAGAAAAGCTTAAGAAGTATTTAATGTTTACCTAGCGCCACAATTTGCTCCTCCAATGCTCCCATTTCCGATAAGAATCGAATCGGTTGATGTCTCTTTGTCCCCTCGCTTACCCTGGGCTTACCCTGAACCCATGCATCCGGGGACGGCTTGGGCGATGATGGAAGGCTGATATCCATCGCTGCTCCCGTCGCTGCATCGTCCAGGCCCATGAAATCGTCCAGGCCCATGGATCAGCCTCCTGGCCCAGGCGACCCCAAAACTTGTATCGATGGAACGAGGCAACCTTGACAGACTCCGTGAGCGCGCGATCGCGCACTGAAATTCGCGACCTAGTGCGGGCTCAGCTAGAGGCCCTGCTGGCCCAGAACAACCTCCAGGGGGCCAAGGCTCTGCTGGTGCCCGTTCAGCCTGCGGACATTGCCGATGCGATCGAAGATTTGCCCCAGCAGCAACAGGCCATTGCCTTTCGGCTGCTGTCCAAGGATGAGGCGATCGAAGTCTACGAACATATCGATCCCGCCGTTCAACAATCCCTGATTGACAAATTCAAAAGCCAGGAAGTCCTGGAGATCGTCGATCGCATGTCCCCCGACGATCGCGTGCGCCTGTTCGATGAACTCCCGGCCAAGGTCGTGCGCCAGCTCCTGATGGAAATGAGCCCCCAGGAGCGCGATGCCACCGCCATGATGCTGGGCTACGAGCCCGGCACCGCTGGGCGGATCATGACGCCGGAATACATCGCCCTCAAAGAAACCATGACCGTGGCCGCCGCCCTGGACTACATTCGCGGCCTGGCAGAAGTCAAAGAGACCGTCTATTACCTCTACACCATCGACCGGGCCCGGCGGCTGCGGGGTATCCTGTCCCTGCGGGATCTGGTCGTTTCCCTGCCAGAGCAGATCATTGGTGACATCATGACGCGGGATGTTGTCGCCCTCCAAACCAACACAGACCAAGAGGAAGTGGCCCGCGTTATCCAGCGCTATGACTTTTTGGCGGTGCCCATCGTCGATCGCGAAGAGCGCCTCGTGGGCATTGTCACCGTCGATGATGTGATCGACATCCTCGAAGCGGAAGCCACAGAAGACATCTACACCCAAGGCGGTGTCCAAACCGGCGACAGCGATGATTATTTCCAGACCAACCTGCTGACCGTCGCCCGGCGGCGGGTGCTCTGGCTGATGGTACTGCTGATTACCAACACTGGCACCAGCGCCGTGATCAGCAGCCAGCAGGAAGTCTTGCAGGAAGTCGTGGCCTGACGGCCTTCATTCCGC
>JAAUQQ010000334.1 GCA_012032745.1 Synechococcales cyanobacterium RM1_1_8 | reverse complement strand
GGGGCTGGTTTCGGGGGCTGGGGTTGGGGGGGCGTGGTTTCGGGGGGCGATCGCCGACCCGAGCCCCATCCTGCTCTTCCCCCAGGGACGCAAAGTCCTCTAGGTCTGGCAAATTCAAATTGGGCTGATTGGGGGACTGAGCCGATAATTTAGCCATGGAAGCCAACCCTAAGTGCGACAAGAGGCAAGTGCAAGGAAATGCAGATGATTAAAAAGATAGATAAGTATGCTTATATGTCTGAAACTGAGACCGAATGGTGATTGAACAAAACGAGAGCGATGCAGGACGGTTACGAGGAACGTAAAGACATCGCTGGGAAAAACAATCACGAGCCCCTACCCACAGCGCCCCAGGCATAAATACCGCGCCATGATAGCGCGATCGCAACCAGCCCTCACCCCCTTCCCCCAGTTTTATTCCTCGGCCCGCTCCCAGCCCAGCCCCCAGCCCACCGCCAGTTATCGGAAAACTTGCCTAGAATAGGCATATTCAAGAGCCATTCGGCAAGACTGCAACCGGCGATCGGTAGCCAGGTAGGTTAGCCTTGCCCTGAATCTCTGCACCGTTAGCCCCTCCATCCTTGCCCTAATCCCATGAAGATGAAGCCCGCCCGCTCCGCTGCCCTGCTGTCCGGCCTAGGCCTGGGTGCCCTGCTCCTCCTGCCGGGGGCAGCCTTCGCCCAGGTCACCGAACCCAGTGCCGATGAAGCCGTCTGGGGCAACAGCCAGGCCGATCCCTTCGGCGAAGGCGGAGCCTCCAGCCTGATGGATCTCTTGCAGCGGGGCCAGGTTGGTCCCAACCAGAGCCGGGCGGAGTTCCTGGAAAAGCAAAACGAGAACCTGAACGATGCCGCTGCGGCCTTCCGAGCCCGCCAGCGCGAAGCCTTGAATACCGCTCCTGAGCCAGCCCAGCCCGGTGCCGTGCCCGGCCTGGCCGAACCGGATCCCCAGCTCCAGTCCCAAGGGCTAGATAGCTCGCCCCGTCGGGCGCTCTGGTAGGGCGTTTACTGACAGCCCGAAAAAAGTAGTTAATTTAACAAATGTTGTAGGGACAGGGCTCACCCTGTCCCTACAATTATTTTGGGGATTTGCCTGGGAGATTTGCCTGGGAGATCTGCCCAGCAAATCTGCTCCAGGGATCTACTCACAGCATCGGTATTGGGACATCTGTTTGCGAACATTTGCCTCCCATGTCTCTCTAGAGGTCTGTGGGTTGGCTGGATGGCTGTGGATTGGCTGGTAATTGTCAAGGCGAATTATGGTTGCTGTTGCGAATAATCTGAACCCAGGCCTAGGCTCCAAGGATGGGGCAAGTCAGCTCGACTGGGGGGCGATCGCCAACACCTTCGAAGCGGCCCTCGGCCAAAACCGGGTCATCCGCCGCCGCGAAGAACTGCTGGTCTACGAATGCGATGGCCTCACCAGCCACCGCCAGCGCCCCAGCCTGGCCATCCTACCCCGCACCACCGCAGAAGTCGCCACCGCCGTACGCCTCTGCAACGACTGGAACCTGCCCTTCATCGCCCGAGGCTCTGGCACCGGCCTCTCCGGCGGAGCCCTACCGATCGAAAACTCGGTGTTGATCATCACCGCCGCCATGCGCCAGATCCTGGAAGTGGACATGGACAACCAGCGGGTTGTGGTCCAGCCCGGCGTGATCAATAGCTGGGTCACCCAGGCCGTCAGCGGCGCAGGCTTCTACTATGCCCCCGACCCCTCCAGCCAAATCATCTGCTCCATCGGCGGCAACGTAGCCGAGAACTCCGGCGGCGTCCACTGCATGAAATACGGCGTCACCACGAACCATGTCCTGGGCCTCAAGGTCGTGCTGCCCGATGGCGAAATTGTGGACCTGGGCGGCAAGCTACCCGAAATGCCCGGCTACGACCTCACCGGCATTTTCGTCGGCTCCGAAGGCACCCTGGGCATCGCCACGGAAATCACCCTGCGCATTCTCAAGCGCCCCGACTGCATCCGCGTGCTGCTGGCGGACTTTACCAGCGTCGAGGCCGCAGGGGAGGCTGTGGCGGGCATTGTCGGTGCAGGCATTATTCCCGCAGGCATCGAAATGATGGATAACTTCAGCATCAACGCCGTGGAAGATGTGGTCAAAACCAACTGCTATCCCCGCGATGCCGAGGCGATTTTGCTGGTGGAGCTGGATGGGCGGGAGTTGGAAGTGGAGGCCAACAGCGCCAAGGTGGCCCAGATCTGTACCGCTGCGGGAGCCCGCAGCCTGACCAGCGCCTCGGATTTGGAGGAGCGGCTAACGCTGTGGAAGGGGCGCAAGGCAGCCTTTGCGGCCATGGGCAAGCTCAGCCCCGATTACTATGTCCAGGATGGGGTGATTCCCCGCTCCCAATTGCCCTGGGTGCTGAAGGAAATCGGCGAACTGGGGGAGCAGCATGGCTACCATGTGGCCAATGTTTTCCATGCTGGGGATGGCAATTTGCACCCGTTGATTTTGTACGATAATTCCGTGCCCGGTGCCCTGGAGCGGGTCGAGGCCCTGGGTGGCGATATTCTGAAGCTCTGTGTCAAGGCGGGGGCAGCATCTCCGGGGAGCATGGCATTGGGGCGGATAAGCGCTGCTATATGCCCCAAATGTTTTCGGCGGTGGATTTGGACACGATGAAGGCGGTGAATCGGGCGCTGAATCCTCGGGGGCTGGCCAATCCAACGAAGATTTTCCCGACTCCGAGGACCTGTGGCGAGGCTGCCATGGCGGGACAGTCCCAGAAGCTGAATCAGGCCTTTAAGGGGGTGGAGCAGTTCTAGGCTGGGGTGCTTGTCAGGGATTGGGCTCAGTTGGGGATGAGGGAGTTGCGGGGCAGGGCGCGAAGGATTTCAGCGGAGGTGGTTTTGCCGGTGCAGACTTTGGCGATCGCCGACTCTCGAAAGGAATGAAACCCCACCTGTTGCAGATGCATCTGTAGAGCGTCCTGATCGGCCTTATAAATCAGCCGCCGCACCGCATCATCCACATCCAACAGCTCAACGATCGCCTCGCGCCCCAAATATCCCGAATAAAAACAGCGGTGGCAGCCCCGGCCCTTGCGCCAGCGGCTCAGATTAGCGGTGTCTGGGCGCAGGTGGAGCGATCGCAACTCCCGCGCCGTCGGCATATAGGGCGTGGCACAGTGGGGACAGACCCGCCGCACCAGCCGCTGGCCGACAATCCCCAGCAGCGCATCGCTCAACAGCCCCGGATCCGGTCCCACATCCTTGAGGCGGGGAATCGTGCTGACGGCATCGTTGGTGTGGAGCGTGGTCAGAACCAGATGGCCCGTCAGTGCCGCCCGCACCGCTGTCTCCGCTGTGGCATTGTCGCGAATTTCACCCACCATAATCACATCGGGATCTTGGCGCAAAATCGCCCGCAGCCCGGCAGTGAAAGTCATGCCTGCCTTCTCCTGCACCTGGGTTTGGGTGATGCGGGGCAGGACATATTCCACTGGATCTTCGACAGTGACGACATTGACCGATTCCTGGGCGATCGCCTGCAAGCTCGTGTACAGCGTACTGGTCTTGCCCGACCCCGTCGGCCCCGTCAGCACAATCATGCCCTGGGGCTGGGAAAGCCAGCCCTGGAAAATTTCCAGGGGCTCGGGTTCAAAGCCCAAATCTGCGAGGGATTCAAACGGGTTTTGTTGGGGCAGCAACCGAATCACTGCCTTTTCGCCCCCCATGCAGGGCAGGGTGCTGACCCGCATATCCAGGCCCACCGGGGCTTCGGTTTGGCTGCTGTATTGCTGGCCAATGCGGCCATCCTGGGGGCGGCGGCTTTCGGCGATGTCCATGTCGGCCATCACCTTTAGCGCCGTGACCACGCGGCGATTCAGCTCGCGGGGCAGGGTGGTGATGTCCCGCAGCACGCCATCAATGCGGTAGCGCACCCGCAGGCCCTCCAGGCTGGGTTCAAGGTGGATGTCGCTGGCCCGGTTGCGCAGGGCTCCGGAGATGATGGTGTTCAGTCGTCCCATTTGGTCGGCGGCTTGGGCCAGGTGCAGCTCCGTGACTTCGCCGATGTCTTCCTGTTCTCGTTCCCCCGTGAGCGGGTTGATCAGGGGGGAGGCGTTGATGCTGCGGCTGTCGGCGTTTTGGCTGTGGAACCAGGTGCGGTAGCTTTTTTCGCTGATGGGAATGAGGTGCAGATCGGTGAGCAGGTTGGCCCGCAGGCCGGCGATCGCCACGTCATCCAAGGCGACGGGCGAGCCAACGTAATAGCAGTTTTGCCAAAGCAGCAGGGGCAACAGGGGCGGCAACAACTGGGGCTGCTGAAATTCCCGGAAGAAGCGCTGGCTGACTTCGCCATCGAGCAGGGGCAGGGCCACCTCCCCCGCTTCATCCACCAGCAAATTGATCGCGGCCTCACAGGAGAGCGCACGGCGGCGCAGTTGCTGCCAAACGGAGAGGGAGAGTTGCATGGGAAAAGCGAGGAGGAATGGGCCAGCCCCGCAGTGGGGGTTGAACAAAAATGCAGCGGTATTGCCCCAATAGACCCATGGCTCCAGGACGGTATAGACCCCACATCCCGGTGATTTTAAGATTCCCCCGAAGAAGGAAAAAGCAGCATCAAGGGTGAGAAAACTAGCCCAGGGAAACAGCGTGAACAGGCCACCAGGGACAGGGCAACATGCGGTAAATTGCATATGGGCGATCGCCCAAGGCCCCGGCGCCACCGACGATACCGACGACTTGCCCCCTCACTGTCCTCCCCCTCACTGTCCCCCTCACCGTCCCCCTCGCCGATCTCCCAGTGCCAATGCCGACCGCGCCAGCCGCCCCAGGCTCCGATCCCCAGCAGGCACCTGAGGCCGCCGCCAGCCCCTACACCATCAGGGAAAGCCAGCGGGCCAAATACGCTTCCCTGAGAATGTCTGCCCAGGGGGAGCTAGAGGTCGTGGTGCCCCGAGGCTTCGACCATCGCCAAATTCCTGGGATCGTGGCCCAAAAGCGCTCCTGGATCGAGCGAGCCCGGCGCAAAATAGCCCAGCGTCAGGCGGAAGCCGAGCCGCTTCTGGCCAGCCGCTACCCGGACAGCATTGACCTGGCCGCCCTTGAGCAAATCTGGGAGGTGAGCTATCGCCCCAGCCAAACCCCAGGTATTCGCTGGATCGTCCATCCCAATTATCAGCTTCTGCTCCTGGGACAAACCCAAGATTGGGAGCTTTGCTGTCAGGCCCTGAAGCGTTGGACTGTGCAGACTGCCCGGCAGCAGTTGGTGCCCTGGCTGGCTCGGGTGAGTGACCAGGTGGGGCTCCGCTATGGGGGGGGTGACGGTGCGATCGCCCAAAACCCGCTGGGGCAGCTGTTCCAGCAATCACAGCATCAGCCTCAACAGCAAGCTGCT